>NZ_JBPCPN010000050.1:0-71085 GCF_050999135.1 Candidatus Dormiibacter sp.
AGCGACGACGGATCCCTCTTGCGTGAGCTCGTCCTCGACCCGAGTCGCAGCTACCAGCCCTCGACCAGCCCTAAAGTGGTCGCCAATCAATTGAGACAGCGGTCCACTGTCTCCTGAGACATGACAATGGCGGAGGGAGAGGGATTCGAACCCCCGGTGGCGTTGCCGCCACGACTGTTTTCAAGACAGTTGCCATCAACCGGACTCGGCCATCCCTCCGGTGTCAGGCGAGCATACAAAGAGGGCCGGCGCCCGACGCCAGCCCTCCTCGACTGCCTTGGCAACCGCCGTCAGTGCGCCTGAGGTGGAGCCACCTCGCCGCGCCAGCCGCCATTGGCGCTGCCGCCTCCTTCCATCAGCTTCTTGAAGCGCTCGAGATCACCCTTGACCTGCCGGTCCAGGAAGCCGAGCTTCTCGCCCACCTGCTCCTTCAGTCCCTCCGGCTCGACGTCCATCGCGAGGGAGACCTCGCAGCGCGCGTCGTCCAGGCGATGGAAGTCAACCACGCCGGCGTTCGTGCGGCCAGTGGTGTTACGCCAGGCGATGCGGGTGTCGGGCACCTGCTCGGTGATCTCCGCATCCCACTCCAGCTTCTGACCAGCGACCTCGGCCTTCCAGTGCAGGCGCTTGTCGTCCAGCTGGGTGACCGACTCCACGCCTTCCATGAACGAAGGAAAGCCCTCGAACTGCGTCCATTGGTTGTAGACCTCCCGGACCGGCGCGGGGATCTCGAGGGTTTGCTGAACTCGTGACATGAAGTACTCCTTTCGCTTGAAACCTAAGTATCTCGACAAATGAGCATTATAAGGATCCCCGCAGGCAGTCCAGGCCGAGAAGATACGGGCGCAGCGCATCCGGCACGGTGACCGAACCGTCAGGCTGCTGGTAGGTCTCCAGCACGCAGTCAAGGGTCCGGGTCAGGGCGAGCGCACTGCCGTTCAGCGTGTGCAGGTAGCGGGGTGGCTCGCCGGGGCCTGGGCGGTAACGCAGGTTGGCGCGCCGGGCCTGGAAGTCGCTGAACACCGAGCAGGAAGACACCTCCAGGTAACGACCGAGCCCGGGCGCCCAGGCTTCCAGGTCGTACTTCTTGTACTGCCCGAAGCCCATGTCGCCAGTGCACATGCTGAGCACCCGGTAATGCAGGCCCAGCCGTCGCAGCACCTCCTCGGCCTGCCCAGTCAGCTCTTCCAACGCGGCGAGCGAGGCGTCCGGCTCGACCAGCTTGACCAGCTCCACCTTCGAAAACTGGTGGAGGCGGATGTAGCCCCGTGTGTCCTTGCCGGCCGAGCCGGCCTCAGAGCGGAAGCAGGGCGAGTAGGCGACGTAGTTGAGCGGCAGCTGCGCTGCGTCCAGCATCTCCTCCCGGTGCAGGTTGGTGACAGGTACCTCGGCGGTTGGGATGAGCCAGAGATCCCTGCCCACCACCTTGAACGCGTCAGCGCCGAACTTGGGCAGCTGCCCGGTGCCGACCATGGCGGCGGTGTTCACCAGGAACGGCGCCAACACCTCGGTGTAGCCGTGCTCGCGCGTGTGCAGATCGAGCATGAACTGCACCATCGCCCGCTCCAGCCGCGCGCCCTCGCCCTTCAGGAAGGCGAAGCGCGAACCCGCCACTCGGGCGGCCCGCTCGAAGTCCATGATGCCCAGCGCTTCACCGATGTCGTAGTGCGTGCGGGGCGTGAATTCGAAGCGGGGCTGCGTCCCCCACTCCCTTACGACAACGTTGTCGTCGGCAGTCTCCCCGATCGGCACGCTCTCGTGGAACACGTTGGGGATCTGGAGCAGCAGCTCATCCCGCTGTCGCGCCAGCTCCTCAGCCTGCGCCATGAGCGCCTTCGCCTGCGCGGACAGCTCTCGCATCCTCGGCAGGAGCGTTTGGTCGCGGCTGCTGCCGAACTGCTTGGAGACCGCGTTCTGCTCCGCCCGGCTCGTTTCGGCTGCAGCCGTCATCTCGCGCCAGCGCCGATCCACCTCCAGCAGCTGGTCCACCGGCGCGTCCTCACCCTTGAGCGCCGCCGCCCGCCGGACCTGATCGGGATGGGCCCGGATGAACTCCATCGCCAGCATGCGGGCTACTGCTCCTTCTTCAGCTGTGGGAAGAGGATGACGTCGCGGATGGCCGCCTGCCCCGTCAGCAGCATCACCAGGCGGTCGATCCCTACCCCGAGCCCCCCGCTCGGCGGCATGCCATACTCGAGCGCGCGGACGAAATCCTCATCGAAGGGGTGCGCCTCTTCGAAGCCTGCCGACTTCTGAGCCAGCTGATCCTCGAAGCGCTGGCGCTGGTCGATGGGGTCGGTCAGCTCCGTGAAGGCGTTGGCGTACTCGCGGCCGCCGATGATGAGCTCCGACCGCTCCACGAACCGGGGATCGTCCTCCCGGCGGCGGGCCAGCGGCGAGGTCTCCACCGGATAGTCGGTGACAAAGGTGGGCTGCACGATCCCTGGCTCCACCAGCTCCTCATACGCCCCCGCCAGTTCGAGTCCGGTGAGCCGGCGCCCTGTCTGCTCGGCAACGAGGTCGACCATGCTCCGGCGCTGAAAGGGAGGTCGGAGATCGATCCGCTCACCCTCGTACTCCGGCTCCAGCTCGGTTCCCGCTGCCTCGGCGGCCGCTGTGAAGATTCGCTCGGTCAGGTCCAACATGCCGCTCAGATCGGTGAACGCGTGGTAGCACTCGAGCGTGGTGAACTCCGGGCTGTGCGTTCTGTCGATGCCCTCGTTGCGAAAGTTGCGGCCGATCTCATAGACCCGCTCCAGGCCGCCGACTATCAGCCGCTTCAGCGGAAGCTCCAGTGCAATGCGGAGGTAGAGGTCATGCTGGAGTGCGTTGTGGTGGGTGCTGAACGGCCTGGCGTGACCGCCACCAGGAATTTCCTGCAGGGTGGGCGTCTCCACCTCGATGTATCCGTCAGCGTCCAGCAGCCGGCGAACTGCGCTGATGATCCGGGAGCGCTTCAGGAAGACCTCTCGTGACTCGGCGTTCACTATCAGGTCCACGTAGCGCTGCCGGTAGCGCGTCTCCACATCCTTCAGGCCGTGCCATTTCTCGGGCAGCGGCCGCAGGGACTTGGCAAGCAGCCGGAATGAGTCCAGCCAAACGCTCGGCTCGCCGCGCCGGGTCTTTCGCGCCGGCCCGCTGGCGCCGACGATGTCGCCTCGATCCAGATCCGCAAAGCCGGCGTAGGCAGCCTCGCCCACGACGTCGCGCTGCGCCACCAGCTGGATTTGTCCGCTCCGGTCCTGCAGCGGAGCGAAGGTCATACCGCCCGACCCCCGCTTGGCGAGCAGACGGCCCGCCACCGTCACCCGCTCCACCTGGCCCTCCGCCTCCACGCGGCTGCGCACCTGAGCCGCTGTGTGATCGCGAGAGAAGCGGGGCGGGTACGGCTCCACCCCCGCCTGGCGAAGCGCCGACAGCTTCTCCAATCGATCTCGCATCTCGCCGGACGCGTCGAAGTGGTCGGGGGGCGAATCCATGGACGGATTCAGGGTAGGGAAGCTGCCCTATCGCCTAGCTGAGATTCACCTAACTGACTCTCAAGATCTTGCCCGAGCTGATGCCGCCGGGCGAAGACCAGGTGACCTCGTCGCCAGCACGCCTGCCCAGCAGGGCTCTGCCCAGCGGGCTCTCATTGGAGATCCGGCCGCCCAGGGGATCGGCTTCCGCCGCGCCCACGATGGAGTAGGTCTCGCTGCCTTCGGCCGAGAGGACTTCAACCTGGGTGCCGACGGTGACCACACCGGTCTCTCGCGGCGCCTCCTCGATCAGCACAGCGCTCTGGAGCAGGCCCTCCAGCGTCTGGATGCGGCCCTCGACCAGCCCCTGCTCATTCTTCGCCTCGATGTATTCGGCGTTCTCGGCTATCTCGCCGAAATCGCGCGCCTGCCGGATGCGGTCAGCTACCTCAACCCGGCGCACAGTCACCAGGTGCTTCAGCTCCGCCTCGAGCTGGCGCAAACCTTCAACGGTGAGCAGTACTGGCTTGCCCTCCATCAGCGAGCCGCCGATTCTACTGCCGGCGCCAGGAAACGTGCCGCTCAAGAAGGAGGATGGCTCGCGGCCCACTGTTGCAGTTCGCCCACCTCTGCCTCGAGGGCTGTGACACGACCTGTCGTGTCCAGGCCGCGCAGCTCCAGCGAACGCTCGGCTCCCCAGGGTGGCTGGTGCCTGCCCTCTCGCACCGCCGCGGCCACCTGCTGATGCGCTTCCCGGAAGGCGACACCCCGGCCGACGAGCTGCTCAGCGGTATCAGTGGCGTAGAGGCCGGGATCGCCCAACCCCTGCGCCAAGCGCTCCGAGTCGAAGGCCAGGTTCACCACCAGCAGCCGCGCCGCCTCCAGGCAGTCGAGGGCGTTCTCGACGGCCGGAAAGAGGGCTATCTTGTCCTCCTGCAGGTCACGGTCGTACGCCAGCGGCAGGCCCTTCAGGACAAGAAGGAGGCTCATGAGCGAGCCTATCGCCCTGCCGCTCCGACCTCGGATCAGCTCAGCGATGTCGGGGTTCTTCTTCTGGGGCATGAGGCTGGAACCTGTCGCCACCCGATCGGCGAGCTGGATGAAACCGAACTCGGCGCTGGCCCAGAGCACGAAGTCCTCGCCCAACCGGCTCAGGTGGATGGCGATGGAGGCGCAGGCGTAGATCAGATCCAGGGCAAAGTCGCGGTCCGCCACCGCATCCACAGTGTTGGCTGTCAAACCAGAGAAGCCGAGCTCGTCCGCAACGTGCTGGCGCAGGAGCGGCAGGGTGCTGCCGGCCAGCGCGCCCGAGCCCAGCGGCAGTAGATCTGCGAACGCATAGGCATGGCGCACCCGCTCCGCGTCTCGCAGCAGCGGCTCGGCGTGAGCCAGCAGATGCCAGCCCACAGTGATCGGCTGCGCCCGCTGGAGATGCGTGTAGCCAGGCATTGCCGTGGCGGCGTGACGGCGGGCCTGCTCCCCCAGGGCGGAGATCAGGGCCGCCAGGGCCGTGACCAGCGCCCCGGAGGCGGCCCGACAGTAGAGCCGCAGATCCAGCGCCACCTGGTCGTTGCGGGAGCGGCCGGCGTGGAGGCGCGCGCCGGCGTCCGGCGCCAGCTCGGTGAGCCGCCGCTCCACGGCTGTGTGAATGTCCTCGTCCGACTCCTGGAAGTCAAACGTACCGCCAGCGATCTCCTCTCCCACCCGTTTCAGGCCCTTCTCGACGCTCCGCAGCTGACCCTTCGTCAGGAGCCCCGCCGCCTGGAGCCCGCGGGCGTGGGCGATCGAGCCGGCTATGTCGTGTGGCGCCAGCTCGACATCGATCTCCAGAGAGCTGGAGAAGCCCTCCAGCTCAGGCAGCAGCCCCTCGTGGAAGCGGCCGCTGTAGAGCTTGCCCTTGGCGGAGGTTGGCATCAATCTCTAGGGAGTGAGCCGCTTCAGGTCGGCCGGCAGCAGCTTCTCGAGATCCAGGCTGGAGAGCTTGCCCTGAACCTCAGAGGCAGTGCGCACACCCATGCCGAACAGCTTGATGAAGCCGGCGGCGGCCCCCTGGTCGAACTCGTCGCCGCGGCCGTAGGTCGCCAGTTCCATGCGGTAGAGCTGCTCCGGCGCCTTCCGGCCCGCGACGCTGGCGTGGCCCTTGTAGAGCTTCAGCCGCACCTCACCGGAGACGTGCCGCTGCGTGTGGGCGACGAAGGCGTAGAGCGCCTCGCGCAGCGGGCTGAACCAGAGACCGTCGTAGACCATCTGCGCCCACTGCTGGCCAACAACGTCCTTGAACCGGGCGACGTCCTTCGGCAGCGTGATGTCCTCCAGCGCCTGGTGGGCCTGGAGCAAGAGCATCGCCGCCGGCGCCTCGTAGATCTCGCGCGACTTGATGCCCACCAGCCGGTTCTCCAGGTGGTCGATCCTGCCCACGCCGTGCTCACCGCCTATGCGGTTCAGGGTCTCGACCAGCTCCACAGCGTTGGTCGGCATACCGTCCAGCGCGATCGGCAGGCCGTCTTGGAAGGACAGCTCGACGTAGGCGGGTTCGTCAGGAGCCTTGGCCGGGTCCACCGTCCACTCGTAGACCTCGGCCGGAGGCTCGGCCCAGGGATCCTCCAGGACGCCGGCCTCGATCGAGCGTCCCCAGAGGTTGGCGTCGACCGAGTAGGGCGACTCGACCGAGGCGGGCACCGGGATGCCGTGCTGGCGCGCGTACTCGATCTCATCGTCGCGGTTCATCCCCCACTCCCTGACCGGGGCCACCACCCTGAGCTCGGGCGCCAGCGCGGCCGTCGCGATGTCGAAGCGCACCTGATCGTTACCCTTGCCGGTGCAGCCGTGAGCGATGCCCTGCGCACCCTCGCGGCGGGCGATCTGGACCAGCATGGCCGCGATGAGCGGCCTGCCCAGCGCGGTGGCCAGCGGATACTCCTTCTCATAGAGGGCCCCTGTCTGCAGGGAGGGCCAGACGAAGTCGCGCAGGAACGGCACCTTGCCGTCGACCACGTAGGCTGCCACCGCGCCGACCAGCAGCGCCCGCTGCTGGATGGCATCGAGATCCCTGTTCTCGCCCAGGTCGATGGTCAGGGCCACCACTTCGTAGCCCTGGTCCTTGAGCCAGCGGATGGCGACCGAAGTGTCGAGTCCGCCCGAGTAGGCAAGGACCAGCTTTTCACCCGATTCAGGCAACTCAGACCCCCAGAAACGAGCAGAGCCGCGGATAGGCGTCGGCGCGGGTCAGCACGACGATGATCGTGTCGTCCCCGGCCAGGGTGCCGGCGATCTCGTCCAGCGCCGATTCGTCGATGGTCCGCGCGACCAGACTGGCAGTGCCGGGCGGCGTGCGGATCACAGCGAGAAACTCCACCTGGGTGGCCGAGAGCACCAGCTCGCCCGCAGCCGAGACGGGCACAGCAGTGCGATAGCCGTCAGAAGTGCGCACCAGCCCCAGCTCCTGGATATCCCGCGAGACGGTCGCCTGGGTGGCGTGGATGCCAAGCTGGGCCAGCTCCTGGGAGAGCTCCTGCTGGGTGTGCAGGGAGCGGCGGCGGACCAGCCGCAGGATCGCCCGCCGCCGCTCTTCCTTGCTCTTGGTCGGCGCCGCCATGCTCGTCACCGGCTCAGATCCGCCTGGGCAGCCCGGACGCGCTCGACAGCTTGCTCGATCTGGTCGGCGGTGATGACGAGCGGCGGCACCAACCGCAAGGTGTGGTCGTCGGTCGCGTTGACTATCACACCGTGCTTCAGGCTCTGGAGCTGCAGGTCGCGAGCGACGGGCTCCTGGAAGACCACCGCCTGCATGAGCCCTCGGCCCCGTACTTCGCTGACCCCGGCGAGACCTGCCAGCTCCGACTGGAGCAGCTCGCCGAGCTCCAGGGACTGCTCAACAAGGCTCTGCTCCTCGATCGTCTTGAGGACCGCCAGCCCCGCCGCGCAGGCGAGCGGGTTGCCGCCGAAAGTCGAGCCGTGATCACCTGCCTCGAGCACGTCGGCCCGCGGCGCCGCCAGGCAGGCGCCGATCGGCACCCCCCCGCCCAGCCCCTTGGCCAGCGTCATCACGTCAGGTGCTATGCCCTCGTGCTGATGTGCGAACCAGTTGCCTGTCCGGCCGAGGCCGGTTTGCACCTCGTCCAGGATCAAGAGGAGGTTCTGTTCGTCGCACCACTCCCGCACCTGCTTCAGGAAGCCCGCGGGCGGCACCACCACTCCCGACTCGCCCAGGATCGGCTCCAGCAGTACAGCCGCAGTGCGCTCACCGGTCATCCGCTTCAGCGCCCCAATGTCGCCGTAGGGGATGTGGCAGAAGCCTTCGGGCAGAGGCGCGAACGGCTCCTTGTACTTGGCCGTGCCGCCGGCCGTGACGGTGGCCAGAGTCCGGCCGTGGAAGGCGCCCTCGGCGGCGATGATCTCGTTAGCGCCGCCGCGGTTCAGGCTGCCCCACTTGCGCGCCAGCTTGATGGCGCACTCATTCGCCTCGGCGCCGCTGTTGCAGAAGAAGACCCGGCTCGGAAAGGCCAGCTCGACCAGCCGCTGCGCCAGCTGCACCTGGGGTTCGGTGT
The DNA here is from genome assembly GCF_050999135.1 of Candidatus Dormiibacter sp. Taxonomy (NCBI): domain Bacteria; kingdom Bacillati; phylum Candidatus Dormiibacterota; class Candidatus Dormibacteria; order Candidatus Dormibacterales; family Candidatus Dormibacteraceae; genus Candidatus Dormiibacter; species Candidatus Dormiibacter sp. The sequence continues at coordinate 8,006 of NZ_JBPCPN010000050.1, forward strand.
AGTAGAGGTTGGAGGCGTGGATCAGGCGCTGAGCCTGCTCAGCGACAGCCTGGGCGACGGCTGGATGGGCGTGGCCCAAGACGTTGACGGCCAGCCCTCCCACCAGGTCCAGGTACTCGCGACCGTCGCTGTCCACCGCCACCGCCCCCTTACCTGAGGCCAGCGTGATGGGCAACCGCTTGAAGGTGCCCATCAGATAGCGGTGTTCGAGCTCGGCCAGGTTTTCTGCGCTCACGGTGTCACCATCGTGCCGATGCCGCCCTCGGTGAAGAGCTCAAGCAGGAGCGAGTGCGGCAGGCGACCGTCGATGATGTGGGCCAGCGGCACCGCCTCGAGTGAGCGCAGGCAGGCCTGCAGCTTGGGGATCATGCCGCCCGTGACCTCACCCCGGGTGAGCATCCGTTCGGCGCTGGCACGCTTGATCTCGCTCCTGACCTGACCCTCGCCATCGAGGATGCCGGTGACGTCGGTCATCAGGATCAGCTTTGCCGCGCGCAGGGCAACAGCTATCTCGGCCGCCACGGTGTCAGCGTTGATGTTGTAGGAGTTGCCGTCGTAGCCGAGTCCGATGGAGGCGATGATCGGCACGTAGCCGCGGTCGATCAGGGCCGTGATCGGCTCGGGGTTAACCTGGGTCACCTTGCCCACGAAACCCAAGGCAGGATCGAGTTCGCTCGCGATGATGCTGGGCCCGTCCTCGCCTGACATGCCCACCGCCTGCCCGCCCAGCCGGTTGAGGCGTGCCACCAAATCAGGATTGACCTTGCCGGTCAGCACCATCTTGACTACTTCCATGGTCTGCTCGTCGGTGACGCGCAGCCCGTTGCGAAACTCAGAAGTGAGGCCAAGCCGGCCCGACAGGGCGGAGATCTCCGGACCGCCGCCGTGGACCAGGACCGGCAGCATGCCCACATAGCGCAGCAGCACTATGTCCAGCAGCGTCTCCTCCTTGCGCTGCTCGATCGCGTTGCCGCCCACTTTGACGACGACTATCCGATTGTGGAAGCGCTTGATGTAAGGCAGGGCCTCGACCAGCACCTGGGCCCGAGCCTGCACGTCGAGGGTCACGGCCTCCTCCTCTGTCATGTCGTGTAGTCCGCGTTGATGTGCACGTACTCAGCGGAGAGGTCGCAGCCCCAGGCCTCGGCTTCACCGCTGCCCAGTCCGAGCTCCGCGTGGATCTCGATCTCCGCCCCCTCGAAGGCCCGCCGGACGGCACTTAGATCCACGTCCAGCCCTGCTCCCAGGCTGAAGATGGGCAGCCCGGCGATCTCCAGCCGGAGCCTGTCGAGGGCCAGCTCAGCACCGCTGTAGCCCAGCGCGCAGAGGATCCGGCCCCAGTTGGGGTCGCCGCCGTGAACAGCTGTCTTGACCAGGCTGGAGGACGCGACTGTGCGCGCCGCCAGCCGCGCCTGCTCTGAGTCGGCGGCGCCTGTCACTCGCACGGTGATGAGCTTGGTGGCGCCTTCGCCGTCCTGAGCTATCGAGCGAGCGAGCTCTCGGGCGACAGCCACTATCGCCCCCTCCAACAGCTCAGCTTCGGGCGTCGCCGGCTCTACCGGCTCGTTGCCCGCGGCGGCGTTGGCCAGGATGAGGAAGGTGTCGTTGGTCGAAGAGTCTCCGTCCACTGTCACCTGGTTGAAGCTGCGGTCGGCGACTCGCTTGGTGATCGCCTTGAGCCAGCCCGGGGCCACCGCGGCGTCGGTGGATATGAACGCAAGCATGGTCGCCAGGTTGGGATGGATCATGCCCGAGCCCTTGGCCATGCCGCCCACCCGCACAGTCACGCCAGCCATTTCCAGCTCCACAGCATGGGTCTTGGGCCGAGTGTCGGTGGTCATGATGGCGCGAGCGGCGAGCTCGCCCTGGTCTCTGCCCAGGCGGTTGCACGCATGGGCGATGCCTCGCTTCACCGCGTCCATGGGCAGGTTCCGGCCTATCACACCGGTGGTACCTACCAGGACCTGGTTGGGATCCAGGTCAAGCCGGTCAGCTGTCTGTTTGGCCATCTGAAGGGCGTCCTTGAAGCCCTGCGCTCCCGTGCAGGCGTTGGCGTTTCCCGAGCACACCACCAGGGCCTGGACCCGGTTGTTGGCCAGGTGAAGCTGGTCGATGATGACCGAGGCGCTCTTCACCCGGTTGGTGGTGAAGACGCCGCCGGCGTCGCAGGCTGATTCGCTGTAGAGGACAGTCAGGTCCTCCCGCTGCTCGTCCCCGAGAGCGCTGGCTCCTGCGGTGAAGGCCTTGACCCCGCAGACCGCCACACCTGCCTGCCAGCCCCGCGGCGCTGTGAGGCCGCCCTCGATGTGCCGGATGGGGGCGGTCACGGCCACTGCGCGGCCAGCCGCAGGCCTTCCCCCCGCTCGAAGGCGAAGGCCAGGTTGAAGCACTCGACCGCCTGGCCCGCGGCCCCCTTCAAGAGGTTGTCGATGGCAGCAGTCACGACTGCCTTCGGTCCCTGCTGAGAGACGTTGATGAGGCAGCGGTTGGTGTGCGCGGCAAGTTTGGTGGCAGCCGGCTCCCGCAGCACCTGGGTGAACGGCTGGCCGGCGTAGAAGTCGAAATACACCTTCTCCAGCTCATCGCGCGGGCTCATGAGGTCGAAGTAGCAGGTGGTGAGGATGCCCCGCACCATGGGGATCAGGTGGGGCACGAAGGTCAGCTGCGGCGGCTTGGCCGGCGCCAGTGAGCACAGCTCCTGCGTCAGCTCGGCCAGGTGCCGGTGGCCGCTGACCGCATATGCGTGAACTGAGTCGCTCACCTCCGAAAAGTGAGTGCCGAGACCGACGCTGCGGCCGGCGCCCGAGACTCCAGACTTGGCGTCGACCACCACATCGGGGCCCGCCAGGCCAGCCTTCACAGCAGGCGCCAGGGCGAGAATGGAGGCGGTCGAGTAGCAGCCGGGGACGGCTATCAATCGCGCCTGGGGCAATTCCGCGGCATGAAGTTCGGGCAGCCCGAACACCGCCTGGGCCAGCACTCCAGGGCTGGGGTGGTCCTGCCCATACCAGCGCGGATACTGATTGGCGTCCTTGAGCCGAAAGTCGGCGCTGAGGTCGATGACGCGCACCCCGCGGGTCAGCCACTCGGCGGCCAGACCGGCGCCGACGTTGTGGGGCAGGCAGCTGAAGATGACGTCGACCTGCTCGGGCTCCGGTGCGGCCAGAAATTCGCCTTTCCGCTCCAACAGAGGAAAGACCGATTGGTAAGGCCGGCCGGCGAACGAGCGCGAGGTGAGCTGGGCCAGCTCGACGCCCGGATGTAGTTCGAGGAGGTTGACCAGCGTCATTCCCGCATAGCCGTTGGCCCCGGCGACGGCTGCTCGAACCCTCCTCATACCTGCATAAACATACAAGGTGACGCATCTTTATGCAGGTCTGGCGCTTGCGCTGCTTGCCGGAATGAAGGTCGGGCGGCGCCGGTTCCATGGCCATGGCAAGAGCAACTTGGAACGGTGCAGTCCTGGCGGAGAGCGATTCGACAGTCGTCGTGGAGGGGAACCACTACTTTCCCCCGGATTCGGTCACTGAAGGGGTACTTCAGCCTTCCGAGGCGCACAGTACCTGTCCCTGGAAGGGCGAAGCGAGCTATTACAACGTTCTCGCCAAGGGCGAGACCAACACCGACGCGGCCTGGTACTACCCCGCACCGAAGGCCGCCGCCCAGCAGATCAAGGACCACGTGGCCTTCTGGAAGGGAGTTGAGGTAGAGGGCTAGACCACGCGGCACGGCCTCACTGTGTGATATCAGGCCGCGGCGCTTCAGCTTTTGAGCGACTGCCCAGCGTAGAAGTCCTTATACACTCGCTGTCACTCAACATGAAAACCGCGAAGGCGCTGGCCGGCGAGGGGCAACCGGCGCAGGCTGGGATTGCAGAGACGCTCCCGGCCACCTACGTCCTGCCCCTCCGCCGCGATCGGTCAGACCCTTCCGACGCTGAGCTGGCAGCCTATCTTGACTTGCTCTCGGCGCATGTGGAGGTGATAGTGGTCGACGCCTCCCCGGATCCCGTGTACTCCGCCCACACCCAGCTCTGGGGAGACACTGTGACGCAGCTCCGGCCGGCACCTGCGCTCCGCTGCCAGAACGGCAAGGTCTGGGGCGTGCTCACGGGACTGGCCGCCGCGGGACAGGAAGCTCTGGTCATCGCTGACGACGATGTTCGCTACGACCTGCCTCAGCTGCGCAGGCTCGTCGACGCGCTCACCGAGGCCGATGTGGTGAGGCCCCAGAACTATTTCTCTCCCCTGCCCTGGCACGCCCGCTGGGATACCGCCCGCAGCCTGATCAACCGCGCCACTGGTGGCGACTGGCCTGGCACCCTGGCCGTGCGCCGCTCCCGGCTGGCTGCCAGCGGCGGCTATAACGGCAGCGTGCTCTTCGAGAACCTGGAGCTGGTGCGGACCGTGCAGAGCACCGGCGGCCGCGAGCGGGTGCTCGGCGATCTCTTCGTCCGGCGCCAGCCCCCCAGCCAGAGACAGTTCTGGGGTCAGCGGGTTCGCCAGGCCTACGACGAGTTCGCCAGGCCCTGGCGGCTCGCCGTCTGGCTGGCCGTGCTGCCGCTTAGCGTCGCCCTGGCAGCTCGCCGCAGCTGGGCCGGGCTGGCCGTCGTCGCCGCGTCCTGGGTGGGCCTGGCTGAACTGGGTCGACGCCGGGACTCAGGCCGCACAGTGTTTCCCGCCTCCAGTTCCTGGCTGGCGCCGGCCTGGGTGTTGGAGCGCGGCGTCTGCAGCTGGCTGGCAGTCGGCTCGAGGCTCTGGCTGGGCGGGGTGCGCTACCGAGGCGGCCTGCTGACCCGGGCGGCCAGCTCGTCGGCGGCTCTTCGCCGCCGTCATCCGCTGAGTGAGGCGCAGTCATGATCGTCGAGCACTCGGCTGGCGGTCGGCTTGACGCCGCACCTGACGCTGATTCACTGGCGGCTCTGACCGAGTTCTTGGAGGCGCCCAGCTTTTCCTGTCTGGGGGCCAAATCCGCACTTCACCAGGGCGGGTTGCAAGCTCGCCGCTACGGTGAGCTCGGCTCGAGGGCGACCACTCGCCGGCTGGCCAGCGACCTGAACCGTTTCGCCGCGGGACATCGCCGACAGGCGCCCGGCTTCGCCAGCTACATCGCCTGTTTCAGCGGCCCCCGCGACCTGGATGAGGTCCGCTTCGAAGCGCGGCTCTGGCAGCAGCTCGCGGACCTGCACCGTTGGGATAGCGAGCAGTCCGATTGGGACGCCGGCGTGGATCGAGACCCGCAGAGCCCCCACTTCGGCTTCAGCTTCGGCGGCCAAGCCTTCTTTGTGGTCGGCCTGCATCCGGAGGCGAGCCGTCTGGCTCGTCGCTTCGACTGGCCCGCCCTCGCGTTCAACCCCCACGATCAGTTCGCTCGCCTTCGCACCGAGGGTCGCTTCAGCCGCTTGCGGGAAGCGATTCGGCGACGAGAGGTGGAGCTGCAGGGCAGCCTGAACCCCAACCTGGCCGACTTTGGCCTTGCGCCTGAGTCTCGCCAATATTCAGGCCGGCAGGTGCCGCCGGGCTGGCGCTGTCCCGTCAGCTTCACAGAGGACCAAACTGACTGACGTGAACCGGGCGAGGCTCGCCCCCCAGACCGGCACGGCGTTCCGGCTGGCGGCCGGGGAGCGGCTGCGGGTGGTTGATCCCTGCGGCGAGCAGGTGGCCGACCTGATGGCCTTCGCCGCCGACGACGTGGACGAGGTGCTCTCCTCAGGCCGCAGCCTTGACTACAACGAGACCCTCTTTCTCACCACCGGCCACATCCTCTATTCCAACCGCAGCCGGCCGCTGCTCACGATCGAGCGAGACGACGTCGGCCGTCACGACTTCCTTCTCACTCCCTGCAGCCCCGAGACCTTTCGCATCATCTATAAGCAAAACGGCCACCATCCGAGCTGCCTCGAAAACCTGAGCGGGAACCTGGCGCCCTTCGGCATTGCGGAGAGCCGCATCCCCACCACCTTCAACGTGTTCATGAACGTCCAGGTGGCCGCCGACGGCAGGCTCACCGTCGCCCGCCCGCTCTCCCGGGCTGGTGATCAGATAGTGTTCAGGGCCGAGCTCGACCTGATAGTCGGCCTCACCGCCTGCTCGGCCGAGATGTCCAACAACTACGCCTTCAAGCCGATCGACTACGAGGTCTTCAGCTGAGCTCCCACGAGGCCGCCGCCGGTCAGGTGCTGACCGATGAGCTCTGGCTCGACGCGCACTTTGTCGCCTGCCGGCCTGAGTACGAGTCCATGCTGCGGAGAGCCGGCATCCGGAACGGTGATCGCGTGCTCGACGCCGGCTGCGGTTCCGGCAGCTTCCTGCCCCTGCTGAGCGAGCTGGTCGGCGAGAGTGGCGGGCTGGAGGCGGTCGACCAGGCGCCGGCGAACGTGGCCGCGGCGCGCAAGGCCGGCTTTCAGGCGCGCACAGGTTCAGTGCTGAACCTGCCCTATCCGGACTCCAGCTTTGCTGCCGTGTGGTGCGCCAACGTCGGCCAGTACCTGAGCGACGAGGAGCTGGCGCGCGCGCTGCTCGAGTTCAAGCGGGTGGTGAAGCCTGGCGGTTTGGTTGCTGTCAAAGACGTCGACATGCTCCTGATGCGTGTCCACCCGGGCGATCCGTTTCTCCTCGCCCGGCTGGCGCAGGTCTGCGCCGAATCGGTGACCGCCAGCGTGCAGTCCCGCGGCTCAGTGCGGGGTCGTGAGCTGCGCCGCTGGTTGGAGCACGCTGGCCTCCAGTCGGTCTGGCAGAAGAGCGAGCTGATCGAACGCTGGGCTCCTCTCACTGACCAGGAGCGCGGCTTTTTCGCCGAGTGGCTCGCGTTCCTGGCCGCGGTCGCCTCCAACCAGGCGCTGCCTGACGCTGACCTCGAGGCGTGGTCTCGGCTGCGAGATCCCGCCCACCAGGACCACCCCCTGAACCACACTGACTTCTACCTCTGTGAGGGCCAGGTCCTGGCGGTGGGTCGCAAATGACCGGCTGGCCATGACCACTGTGGCTGCTGGCACGGGTTGACCGCGTCTTGAATGCCGACGCCGACAACGTGCCCAAGTTCCGCAGAAGAGGGCGTACGATGCACTCACCGCGTGAAGGAAATCCTCGCTTAGAGCAGTTGGCAGACCGAACGCAGAGGAGGGAGTAAATGTCTGAGCTGGCAGAGGAAACGAGACCGGTGCTCCCGGTCGCGGATCCGGCCCCGTTGGGTCTGGCCGCTTTCGCCCTCACCACCTTCGTGCTCAGCGCTCACAACGCCGGCTGGGCGCCGGAGCTCATCTTCGTGGGCCTGGCGTTCTTCTATGGCGGCCTCGCCCAGTTCGCGGCCGGTATGTGGGAGTTCAAGAACCGCAACACCTTCGGGGCCACCGCGTTCTCGTCCTACGGCGCCTTCTGGCTCTCGCTGGCAGCGTTCATCGTCCTGGTCCTGGCCGGGAAGGTGGCAGCTGCCGACGTGACGCACAGCCTGGGCTGGTTCGTGCTGGCCTTCGCGATCTTCAACACCTACATGTTGGCCTGGGCCGCCAGGGTCAACTGGGCGGTCTTCGGAGTCTTCCTGACCCTGGAGATCACGGAGATCCTGCTGTTCCTCGGATACTTGAGTGGCACCACCGCGCTGGTCACCCTTGGCGGCTACATGGGAATCGTTACGGCGCTCGTCGCCTGGTACACGTCAGCTGCCGGGGTCGTCAACAGCATGGCGGCGACACCGTTCCTCCCGGTGGGCAAGCCGCTCTGGGGCGCACTGCCGACCCCCGCACGGGCCGAGCTCCCGCAGGCCCGCACCCAGCCGTAGGGCAGCGCACAGGAGAGCCGACCAGCCCGGAGCTACTCCGGGGAATTGAAGAAGCAGCTCCGGGCGCCCGTGTGGCAGGCCGGGCCCTGAGGTGTGACGCGGAGCAGGATGGCGTCACCGTCGCAGTCGAGCCGGATCTCCACCACCTCCATGTGGTTGCCGGAGGTGGCGCCCTTCTCCCAGAGCCCGCGGCGGCGCGAGTGGAACCAGGCCCGGCCCGTTTCCCGCGTATGGCGCCAGGCCTCCCCGTCCATGTAGGCGAGCATCAACACCTCGCCCGTCGCCGCGTCCTGGGCCACCGCCGGGATCAGGCCCTGCGAGAAGTCGGGTCTCAGCGCCTGACCTCCACTCCGGCCTCGGCGAGAGCGGCCTTGACTTGGCCGATCGAGATCTCGCCGAAGTGGAAGATGGAGGCGGCCAGCGCTGCCTCCGCTCGTCCTGTGGTCACCGCCTCGACCAGATGCTGGGCGCTGCCGGCGCCACCCGAGGCGATGACCGGCAGCCGCACCGCCTCGCTCACGGCTCGGGTGAGATCGAGGTCAAAGCCCTCCTTGGTCCCGTCCCGATCCATTGAGGTGAGCAGAATCTCACCTGCACCGCGGCTCTCGCCCTCCCGCACCCATTCGATCGCGTCGCGGCCGGTGGGTCGCCGGCCGCCGTGGGAGAAGACCTCCCAGCCCGGGGCGTCCTGGCGGCGACGAGCGTCGACGGCGAGCACCATGCACTGGGCGCCAAAGAGCCCCGCGCCCTCGGTCAGAAGCTCCGGATCAGCCAGCGCTGCTGAGTTGACTGCCACCTTGTCGGCACCGTTCGAGAGCAGCTCCTGGACATCCTCGACTGAGCGGACACCGCCGCCCACGGTGAGCGGGATGAACAGCTGGTCAGCGGTCTGGGCCACCACGTCGAGCAGGATGCGGCGCTGGTCCGAAGAGGCAGTGATGTCGAGGAAGACGAGCTCATCAGCGCCCTCCCGGTCGTACCACGCCGCCAGCTCGACTGGGTCCCCGGCATCCTGCAGGTCGACGAAGCGAACGCCCTTCACCACCCGACCAGCCGTGACGTCGAGGCAGGGGATCACGCGCTTAGCGGGCAAGTTATCCGGCTCCGCACATGGCGAGAAAGTTGGCATAGATCTGGAGCCCGTTGGCGCCGCTCTTCTCCGGGTGAAACTGCGTTCCCTGCACATTCAGCCGGCCGGCCGCCGCGGCCCGGGTATGGGCGGCGGCCGCGACGGCGTCGGGCGAGGCTTCGGGTGTGTACGAGTGAACGAAGTAGAAGTAGGAGTCGTCGGCCACCCCAGCCAGCAGGGGTGACCACTCCAGCTGCCGAAGGCGGCACCAACCGGTGACAGGCAGCCGCTCGGCTCGCGAGACCTCGACGACCTCACCGCGGAGCAGGCCCAGGCCCTGGTGGCGGCCGTGCTCAGCCGACTGCTCGAAAAGCAGCTGGTAGCCCAGGCAGACGCCGAGCAGCGGCTTGCCCTTGCGCGCCAGCTCAACCAGGCCGCGGCCCAGGTTGCCGCTCTCCAGGTTGCGGAGAGCAGCGGCGAACGCGCCCACGCCGGGCAGCACGATGCCCTCACTGCGGGCAAGCTCGCCAAAGTCGGCGGTGAGCTGGGGCCGGGCGCCCTCTCTCATGAGCGCCCGCGCCACCGAGCGCACGTTGCCCAGGCCGTAGTCGACTATCGCGATCATCAGAACGCCTCGCCTCCGCTCAACCCAGCAACCCTTTGGAAGAGGGCGTCCCCGCCCCGCCTTCTTGCGCGACAGCCTGGCGCAGCGCCAAACCCAGGGCTTTGAAGGCGGCCTCCGCGACGTGATGCCGGTTGTGGCCGCGGATGCAGTCGACGTGCATGGTGGCTCCGGCGTGGATGGAGAAGGCCCGCCACCACTCCTCGATCGTCTCCGACTCCAGGCTGCCGATCCGGCCTCGCAGACCGAGGCCGTAGGCAAGATAAGGCCGCCTGCCCAGATCCAGCACCACCCGCGCCAGCGCGTCATCGAGCGGCGCGTAGGCGGAGCTGAATCGCGCTATGCCCGCTCGATCGCCAAGGGCCTGGGAGAGGGCCTCGCCGAGGACGATGCCGGCGTCCTCCAGCAGATGGTGGGGATCCACCTGGATGTCACCCCTGCCCAGCAGCCGGAGATGGAAGCAGCCATAGCGCCCGGTCTGCTCCAGCATGTGGTCAAGGAACGGCACTCCTGTGCTGATCTCGAACTCGGGCGCGGCGCCGGCGGCTTGGGCCGGGAGCCGGATCTCGCAGCGCAGCTGCGTCTCATGTGAATTGCGCTCGCAGCTGCCGACTCTCTCCACTACTCCTCCTTGGTTCTCGCGGCGATGGCGTGCGCGTGGGCTGTCAGACCCTCCAGCCGCGCCAGGGTCCGCGCCGCCCCCTCCAGCTTTCGGAACTGCGCCCGGTTCACGCGGGCGACGCTCGTCCGCTTGAGGAAGGTGTACACGCCCAGCGGCGACGAGTGGCGAGCGGAGCCGGCGGTGGGCAGCGTGTGGTTGGTGCCGATGACGTAGTCGCCGAGGGAGACCGGGCTCAGGGCTCCCACGAAAACTGCGCCGGCGTTCTCAACCCGCGCCAGCAGAGGCTCCGGATCGGCGGCAAGTATCTCCAGATGCTCAGGGGCGAATTCATTGGCCAGCTCGACCGCCTCCTCCAGTGAGGTGGTCAGCACTATCGCGCTTCTGCCCGCCGCCACCACGTCCGCGCGCTCCAGGCTCACCTGCAGCTCGCTGAACCCCTCCTCGGCGGCGTCGGCAAGAGCCGCCGAATCGGTCAACAGCACAGCCCAGGCCAGAGGGTCGTGTTCCAGCTGTGAGGCGAGATCCGCCGCCACCAGCGTGGCGTCGGCCTGGCCGTCTGCTATCACGAGGATCTCCGTCGGACCAGCCACACCGTCCACACCGACCGCCCCGAACACTTCCCGCTTGGCCAGCGCTACGTAGATGTTCCCGGGACCGGCTATGACGTCCACCGCCTGCACAGTCTCGGTGCCGTAGGCGAAGGCCGCGATCGCCTGGGCGCCGCCCATGCGGTAGACGCTGTCCACCCCGGCCAGTGCGGCGGCAGCGAGGATTGCGTCAGGTACCCTGCCGTCCGCGTTCGGCGGGGTGGCGAGCGCAACCTGTTGGACCCCTGCCACCCTGGCTGGGATTCCCGTCATCAGCACAGTCGAGGGATAAGCGGCACGGCCGCCGGGCGCGTAGAGGCCCGCTCGGCGCACTGGCCGGGTTAGCAGCTGCAGCCCGTCAGGGCCTTCCACATCGGCGTAGGTCTGGGCGGCATGGAAGGCGCGGATGCGCTGCGCTGCGAACTTCAGGGCAGCGATCTGGTCGGCTGGAAGACGCTGGGCGGCCAGCTGCATGTCTGCCTGGGACACCGCCCACGACTCACCAGACTGAGGGGCCCAGCCGTCGAAGCGACGGCTGTATTCTGCCAGAGCGGCATCGCCGCGCAGAGCCACCGCTCTGACGATGGCGGTCACGCTCTCCCGCTGCTCGTCGGTGCCGCCCAGGTTCAGCCGCCGGTCCAGGCGCATCTCTCTCCGCCAACCAGGCGCGTCGAACCGGCGCAGCGGCATCAGGCTTCCACGCTCTGGCGCAGCCGGGTGACCAGCCCCTGAACTGTGTCGCTGCGGGTTTTCAGCGACGCCTGGTTGGCTATCAGCCGGGCGCTGGACCGGCCCACCATCGCCACCACCCGCAGGTTGTTCTCGCGCAGCGTGCGGCCGGTCTGGGTCAGATCCACTATGCCGTGAACCAGCCCCAGGAGCGGCGCCAGCTCGATCGAGCCGTGGAGGTGGACCAGCTCCACAACCTGGCCCAGCCGTTGCATGAACCGCTGGGTGGCCAGGGGATACTTGGTGGCCAGGCGCAGCGTGGGCGGCCAGGTCTCCGGCGCAGCCAGCGGCGAGGCTTCCGGCACAGCCACTATCATGCTGCAGGCGCCAAAGCCGAGGTCCACCAGCTCGTAATGGCCGCCCGGGGCCTCCCACAGCTGGTCCTTGCCCGCAATTCCGAGGTCGGCCGCACCGTGATTCACGTAGGCAGCCACGTCGGCGGGACGAACCAGAACGCAGCGAAGTCCTGCCTTCTCCACGAGCAGCTTGCGGCCCAGCTCGGCGCGGTTCAGATCGACCACACCTGCTCTCCGCAGCAGCCCCAGGGAGTCGTCCAGAAGGGTGCCCGTCGGGATGGCGATGGTGATCACCGGGCGCTCGTCCCTGCCAGCTGCGCCACCGCGTCCGCCAGGGACAGGCGGAGCCAGCCCCTGTCCCGACCAACCGCTATCTCCCCTCGCGCGTTGACATGGCAATAGCCGCGAGCGCCCAGACCGGTCGCCCAGCTGCGCGCCGTCGGCGCCGCCCGAGGCTCGGTGCTGACGACTGTTCGCAGACCGAAGCCCCGCAGTGCCTGACCGAGGCGAAGGGCGACCTCCAGCCCGCCCTGGCTCCAGGCGATCGCCGCCTCCAGGTGCACAGGATCAGGTTGGACGCCTGCGCGCTGCAGGGCCTCACCCACCCGGTCCAGGTGGATCACGAACCCGGTGGCGGGAGCCGGACGTCCGAACCGCGCCAGCAGAGTGTCGTAGCGACCGCCCTGGGCGAGCGGCCTGCCGAGATCGGGTCCGTAGCCCTCGAAGGTGACGCCTGTGTAGTAGTCAAAGTCGCGGATCGCGCCCAGGTCCAGCGAGACCGGCGCTTCCAGGCCGTGCAGAGCCAGCAGCTCATGCACCCGGCGAAGCTCCGAGAGCGCGGCGTCGGAACGCCGGTTGCGGACCAGGCCGGCGGCGGCGTCCAAGATCTCCGGACCACCTCGCAGCGCGGGGAAGCGCAGCAGCAGCTGGTGCTCCTCGCGCCGGAGCGGAGTTTCGTTCAGGATCGCTTCCAGGCCCACAAAGTCCCGGGCGACGAGCTGCGCCTTGACCGCCGCCTTGGCAGCCTCGGGCAGCTTCAGCCCCTCCAGCAGGCCCATGAAGAAGCCTGAGTGACCCACATCGACCTGGTAGCGCCGCAGGCCCGCGGCCGCCAGCGCTTGAACAGCCAGGGCGATCACCTCGGAGTCGGCAAGTGGGCCCGAGGCGCCTATCAACTCCGCTCCCACCTGCTGGGTCTCCCGCTGTCGGCTGAAACCTTCAGGGTGGTTGCTCAGCACGGGTCCGGCGTAGCAGAGACGCAGCGGCAGGGGCGCTCCGCGGAGCTTGCCGGCCACCAGCCGCGCCACCGGCACAGTGCGCTCGGAGACCAGGCCCAGGACGGACCCATCCTGGTCGACCAGCTTGAAGAGGCGCCGGCGCTCCTCTTCGTCCAGGCCCAGCGCAAGCAGATCGACGCGCTCCAAGGAGGGCGTGACGACGTAGCGGTAGCCCCAGCGACGCATCTCCGCCAGCACAGCCTCCTGGCTGCGGCGGGTCGCCTCCGCCGTCTCGGGCAGCAGGTCGCTCAGGCCTGGAATGTCGCGCCGGCTGAGCGGGCTAGACGGCCTGGTGAAGAGACCTCCGGCTATTGGGCTCCAGCAACCTACTCTTCGTCCTCGTCGTCGACCTCGCCTTCGGCGTCGTCCTCATCGTCGACCACCTCATGCATGCCTTCCTCTTCCTCCAATTCGGCCTCGCTGCCGGCGACCAGGTCATCGCTCTCCTCGTCGTCGAGGACGAAGGCGTCAGCGTCGCGGTTGATGAGATTCTCCCGCGTGTAGGGACGAAATTCGGTCTCTCGCTTGCGAACAATCGGAAAGCTGGGCTTGCCCATGAACTTTGGATCCTGGTAGAGCTCGCGGAGGATCACCTTGACAGTGCTGCCGTCGCAGGACATGACCCCCACCTGATAGCGGTTGCCGCCCTGGATGAACTTCAGCAGCCGGCGGGCCAGCTTGGCCTCCAGACTGCCGACGCGGACGCCGCGCACTGTGTCGACCTCCACCCCGTCACCCTCGACGCGAAGCTCGGCCACGTCGCCCGGGACCACCTTGGAGCAGACGTCGCCTGCCGCCGCCTTGAGCGTGGTGACCACAGTCTTGCCCATCTCCTCCACGAAGAGGCTCAAGTCGACCTTCACTGTTCCGCCCTTCAGAGCCTGCTTGGCGCTCATCAGGCCCTTCAGCTTCTCGGCGTTCTTGCGGGCGACCGGGTTCATGGGGTTGAGCTTCAGGGCCGACTCATAGGCCTCCCGCGCATCCTTCAGCTTGCCCAGCTCAGTCAGGGCCTTGCCCAGCCGGTTGTAGGCACTCTCGTCGGGGCCGTAGGCGTCGACCAGCTCGCGGTTCAAGTCCGCTGCCTCCTCCCAGCGCGCGTCCACGGCGCACTGGACCGCCTGGTCCACATAGACGGACTTCGACTTGGCTGGCTCTTTGGTCTGAGTGCTCAACGGGCGCGCTCCAACTGCTGCTTCAGGATCATGGCGAGCGGGTGCGCTGCGCCGGACTGTCTAGTATAGGTGGACCGGGCGCGCCTATCGGCGTCTCCGGGGCTGAGTGCTGGCGTTAGGTCGATAGGCCGGGTTCATCCCGGCCCGTACACGACCTCGGCCCAGGCACCGATGCCGGCTTCACGAGAGCAACCGGCGCAGCCACTGACCTGAGGCTAAGCACAAACCCGGTGGGGTTCCGGAAGGGGAGGCCTGCCTCCCCTTGCCCGTGCCAGGCGGACGCCTCCGCATACGGGCGACTTGACAGAGGGACTCCGGCTGAGCAGTATTGGCGTCGGAGTACTATGCACGTCCTACGGGGCGGGCTATCCCCCGTCGGTGCACTCTCGCCCCGGACACCCGCCCGGGAAGAGGACGAGGGAAGGTAACCAGATTGCTTCAGAGGTTTCTGAAGGGAGAAGTGAATGACGAGACTGAAAGGTCTGAGACCGGTCGCGGTCGTGTTTGCGGCCAGCCTGGCCGCGGCAGCCTGCGGCGGCAGTAGCGGCGGCAGCAGCAGCACAGCTGACAAGGGTGAGATCCACATAGGCGTGGAGATGCCACTGTCAGGCACCGAGAGCACCCAGGGTCAACCGATCCTGAAGGGCGTCCAGTACGCCGCTCAGCGAGCCGGCAAGGTCAAGGGCTTCACCATCAAGGTGATCCCCTTCGACGACGCTGTGAACGGAGTGCACGACCCTCAGAAGGGCGCCCAGAACGTCCAGGCGATGGTCGGCGATACCAAACTGCTTGGCTTCGTGGGCCCGCTGAATTCAAACGTGGCCAAGACTGAGATCCCCATCGCGGCCGACGCGAACCTGACGATGATCAGCCCCGCCAACACGGGCGTCTGCCTGACGAAGGACAATGCTGACTCGCGCTTTCCCTACGACGCGGGCTGTGGCGGCCTGGCCAAGCAGCTTCGCAAGAGCAACCCGAACAACTACTTCCGCGTTGTGACCACCGACGACTATCAGGGCCCGGCGATGGCTGACTACTTCCTCCAGGTTCTGAAGATCCAGAAGGTAGGGGTCGCCTCTGACAACCAGACCTACGGCAAGGGCATAGCTGACGCCTTCACCGCTGAGTTCAAGGCCAAGGGCGGCCAGGTAGTCGGCCCCCGCAACGACTACGACCAGAACACGACTGACTTCAAGCCCTTCCTCACTGCCGCCAAGAACGCCGGCGCGCAGGGCATCTACGTGGGCGGCACGACAGGCACGAAGGTCTGCCAGGTCCGCGCCCAGATGAACGGCATCTTCGACGCCACCACTCCCTTCGGTGGGGGTGACGGCATTGTCCAGGACGGTGAGTGCGTCGGCCAGGCCGGCGCCATGGCCCCGAACGTCTTCGCCTCGATCGCGGCAGTGGACCCTGTCCACGTTCCTTCCGCCAAGTCGGTGATCGACGGCTACAAGAAGGCCTACCCCGATCCCGCCGACTACACCGCCTACTCGATCGTGGCGACCGATGCCGGAGGCATCCTGATCAACGCGATCAGCAAGGCGATCGACGACAACGGCGGCAACATGCCCAAGCGTGACGGTGTGCGCAAGGCAGCCGCTTCCACCAAGAATTACCAGGGTGCCCTGGGTTCGACCAGCTTTGATGCGAACGGCGACACCAGCGTCAAGATCATCTCGATCTACAAGTACGACAGCGCCGACCCCAAGAAGGCTAACGACGAGCCGTGGGTCGGGCAGGAGAACTTCGGCGAAGACAAGCCGACTGTGAAGACGTCCTAGGTAGATAGGTCTTTTCTCAGGGGAGCCCCGCATGGGGCTCCCCCTCTTCTTAATAAGGAGCAGCACCTGATTTGGCGACAGTCGCAGGCGCCCTGAAACAGACCCGGCTGGGCATCTCGGGCCGGGTTGGCGGCTGGATCTTCTACGGCGTCCCGCTGGTGGCGTTCCTCGTCCTGATCCTGCCCCGGCTTTTCTTGAACCCTGGCTTCTTCCTGCAGATCCTGGTGTTCGGGGTGACCGACGGAGCCGTGCTGGCCCTGATCGCCCTCGGCTACACCATGGTCTACGGGATCATCGAGCTGATCAACTTCGCCCACGGCGACATCTTCACCCTGGGTGGCTTCATCGGCGTCCTGATCTTCTCCCTCATCGGCATTGTGCCCGGCAAGGACTTGAACCTGGGCTTCCTGACCCTGTTCGTGGTGATCGGCGTCATGGCCGTGACGATGGCCATCAACGGCGGGATCAACGTTCTCATCGAGCGGGTCGCCTACCGTCCACTGCGGCATCAGCCGCGCCTGGCACCGCTCATCACGGCGGTCGGCATGTCGTTCATCCTGGAGGGCCTCATGTTCATCTGGAAGGGGCCCAACTTCATCCAGTCCCCCGACCTGCTGCCGGGCGGCCACTTCACGGTCCTCGCGGCCAACGTGGACTACAGGTCGATAGTTCTCATCGCAGCCGCCCTCGTCCTGGTGGTTCTGCTCACCCTCTTCATCGAACGCACCAAGCTGGGCAAGGCGATGCGGGCCACGGCTCAGGACCGCGATGCAGCCCAACTGATGGGCATCGACATCAACCGCACGATCTCCGCCACCTTCTTCATAGGCGCCGCCCTGGCGGCGGCGGGCGGCATTCTCTACGGCTTCTACCTCCACAACTTCCGCTTCGACACCGGCTTCATCACCGGCCTCTTTGCTTTCACGGCAGCTGTGCTGGGCGGCATCGGCAATATCCGGGGCGCCGCCCTCGGCGCGCTGCTGATCGGGCTGATCCGCGCCTTCAACGACGGCTACGGGCGCTCGGAATGGAGTGACGTGCTGATCTTCGCCATCCTGGTCTACGTGTTGGTCTTTCGGCCAACCGGCCTGCTCGGCATGCAGGTGCCCGAGAAATGAGCGTTGCAGTCGCCGCTCGGCGGCGCTTCTCAAAAGTCGACTGGCGAGACCCGAACACCCTCACCTATGTGGGGCTGGGCTTTCTGGCCCTCATCTATCCGACCCTCGTCTACCTGATCAACCCCGACCAGGGCCCTGCCCTGGTCAGCCAGGCGGCCGACGCGGGGGTGTTCGTCGTGATGGCGCTCGGGCTCAACGTGGTGGTCGGCTTCGCCGGCCTGCTGGATCTGGGCTACGCCGCCTTCTTCGCCATCGGCGCCTACACCTACGGCATGCTGGCCTCGGGCCAGCTGGCGCTGAGCCCGATCGGCCATGAGGTCCACCTGCCCTTCTGGGTGCTCCTGTTCGTGGCCGTCCTGGTCGCGGCGACCTGTGGCGCGATCCTGGGCGCGCCCACGCTGCGCCTGCGGGGAGACTACCTGGCCATAGTGACGCTCGGCTTCGGCGAGATAGTGCCGCGCGTATTCCGCAATCTGAGCCAGTTCACCGGCGGTGTGAACGCCATCTCCGCCATCGACGCTCCGGTCCTGCCCTACTGGATCGACGGGCCCTGGGACGGGGGAGCCAGCTTCGCAGTGGTGCAGAACTTGAAGTTCACGGCCGGCGAGCCGACGGCCTACTACGTGCTGATGGTGCTGATCATCGTCGCTGTCGTGGTTGTGATCCGCAACGCCCAGCGCTCCCGGATCGGCAGGGCCTGGATGGCCGTCCGCGAGGACGAGGTGGCCGCCGAGGCGATGGGCGTGAACACGGTGAACATCAAGCTCCTGGCCTTCGCCATCGGCGCCTCCGTCTCGGGTTTCGCCGGCTGCTACTTCGGCGCCAAGCTCTCGACGGTGAGTCCTGAGAACTTCACTTTCCTGGTCTCCGTGACCATCCTGCTCATGGTCACCCTGGGCGGCATGGGCAATATTCCGGGCGCCATCGTGGGCGCCTTGGTGATCTACTTCGTGCAGTACAAGCTATTGAGCGACCTGCCTCACTGGGTGGCCGCCGGGGCGGGTGCCCTGAACCTCAGCCAGCACGCCACCAACGTCGCCACCGACTACGCGACCCGGTTGAACTTCGTGATCTTCGGCCTCATCCTGGCAGTCACCATGCTGCTCAGACCGCAGGGCTTGCTGCCCAGCCGGGTGAGAGCGCAGGAACTGCAGAGAGGCACCACCGACGAATCAGTGTTTGACGCCGCGGCAACATGAGTGAAGTTCGTCCCGCTGGCGCGGGCGCCGCTGCCACCGCCGACGTTCGATCGCCGGCATCCCAGTTGGTCTTGGACCTGCGCACGGTGACCAAGCGCTTTGGCGGCCTCACCGCCGTCAATGACGCGAACTTCGCGGTGAAGCGGGGCGACGTGTTCGCTCTGATCGGCCCCAACGGCGCCGGCAAGACCACGCTCTTCAACTGCGTCACCGGCATCTTCGCGCCGACTAGCGGCGAGGTGGTTTTCCAGGGCCAGAACATCGCCGGCCTGAAACCGCACAAGGTGGCGCATCTCGGCATCGCCAGGACGTTCCAGAACATCCGCCTGTTCGACTACATGACAGCTCTTGACAACGTCAGGGTCGGCCAGCACGTCCGCATGCGAGCCAAGCTCTGGGACGCCATGCTCACGCTGCCCACCGCCCGAAACGAGGAGCGCCGGGTGACAGAGCGGGCCCATGAGCTGCTCCAGTTCGTAGGCATCCAGCGGCGGGCTCAGGACTACGCCCGCAACCTGGCCTACGGCCAGCAGCGCAGGCTGGAGATCGCTCGAGCTTTGGCCACGAACCCCACGCTTTTACTTCTGGACGAGCCTGCCGCCGGCTTCACGCCGCAGGAGAAGGTCGAGCTGATGGCGCTGGTCCGCAAGATAGTGGACAGCGGTGTCACGGTATTCCTGATCGAGCACGACATGAAGCTCGTGATGGGCATCTCGGACCGCATAGTGGTGCTGGACCACGGTGAGAAGATCGCCGAAGGCCTCCCCCAGGAGGTTCGCAGCAACCCCCGGGTGATCGAGGCCTATCTGGGCAAGGGAGCCTGATGTTCGGCGGCGGACACTGATGGCTGTCCTCGAGGTTGAAGGCCTCCAGACCTACTACGGGCGGGTTCGAGCCCTCCATGGCATCACCCTGCACGTGGACGCGGGCGAGATCGTCGCCCTTATCGGCTCCAACGGAGCCGGAAAGACGACCACCTTGCGCACCATCTCCGGCTTGATCCGGCCCACCGAAGGCACCATCACCTTCAATGGCCGCTCGCTGGACAACGTCACTGCAGCGGCTCGGGTGGGACAGGGCATCTGCCAGTCGCCGGAAGGCAGGCGGTTATTCGCCCGCATGACGGTGACTGACAACCTCTTCATGGGCGCCTACGCCCGCAGCGACAAGGCGGGCATCCAGAAGGACCTGGACCGGGTCTACGAACTCTTTCCCCGCCTAAAGGAACGGGCATCCCAGATCGCGGGCACGCTCTCCGGTGGGGAGCAGCAGATGCTGGCGATCGGCCGCGCTCTCATGTCCAAGCCCAAGCTGCTGATGCTGGACGAGCCATCGCTGGGCCTCGCCCCCATCTTCATTCAGACCATCTTCGACATAGTGCTTGAGATCAATGCGTCAGGGGTGCCCGTGCTCTTGGTCGAACAGAACGCCAACAAGGCGCTGGAGATCGCGCACCGCGCCTACGTTCTGGAGACCGGCAACATCGTCAAGGCGGGCACTGGCCGGGAGCTGCTCGAGTCTGAGGACATCGCCAAGGCTTATCTCGGCATGTAACGCGGCTCAGCGTCGGCACGACCCGGCCGCGCCCTGTGATCAGCCAGGCCGACTGAGCCGGGTCACCGAATAGCCGAGGTCGATTGTCCAGAGCGAGCCGGCGCCTGCGCTGGCTGCGTTGCACGTGTGCGGCTGCCGGCTCACCACCCGGTTGCTGCCCGGGTCGACAGCCTCCAGACTCAATCCCGGCACGTAGAGCCGGTTGCCGAGCGCTGCCAGCCCGTCCAGCCCATCCCGGCCGGCCTCCGGGCCGACCGGTACGCTGGCGACAACCCGATTGCTGCCGGGATCGATCCGGCTCAGGCTGCCGTTGCCCTCGCGCTCTTCGTTCCTCACCCAGACGCTGCCGAATGCCACCAGCACCGGCAGCGGCGTAAGGCCGACGGGGATGGTGGCGGCCACAGTGTTGCTGCTGGCGTCGATCCTCGTCACCAGCTGGGCCCGGCTGCTGGCCACCCAGACTGAGCCGAAACCGATTGCGAGCCCGCTCGGTCCGTGGCCAAGATGGCTCACTCGGGCCACCACTCGGTTGGTGCCGGGGTCGATCCTGACCACTGTGTCGGCGTCGTAGTCACTCGCCCAAACAGCGCTCTCGCCGGCGGCGATGTACCAGGCCTGGACGTCTGCGGCGATGGTCGCGATGACCTGCCCGGTTTTCGAGTCCAGCCTGACAATCGATCGGGTGTCGCCCCGCGCCACCCAAACGGAGCCCGGCGAGACAGCGACAGCCCGCGGCACATCACAGGAGCGGATGCGAAAGGAACCGTGCGGCACCTGGTGGATCGAAGCGGCCCCGCAGCCGGCATCCAGCAGCTGACGCGGATCTCCTATCGGGACTGTGCGGACCACCCGGTTGCTGGCGACGTCGATTTGGCTCATGGTTCCCTCGGCGGCATTCGCCACCCAGGCTGACCTGTCGTCGACAGCAATGCCCGCCGGGTTGGCCCCCACCTTGAAGGTGTGACTCGGGGCAGCGGACGAGGCCGGTTGGCCGCAGGCGCCGGCCAGACCTAGAACGAAGACCACCAGCAGCGGCGCCGACCGGCGCCGGATGGTGACCCTCACCTCCAACTCACTATCATGCCGGCGACAGCCGCGTCAAATAGCCGGTTGACATGCCCGCTAACCTCCTCTCTGTGGAATCGTTCGGCACACCGATCTGGGGCCTCTCACCGCGAGATCAGGTTGGCGCGCTGCCGGACCGCTGCGATGTGCTGATAGTGGGCGGAGGCATCACAGGGCTCGGACTGCTGCACTGGCTGCGCCCAATCCCTGGCGTAGTACTGGTGGAGCAGGATCGCCTGGGCGCTGGAGCCAGCGGCCGCAGCGCGGGCTTCCTGCTGGCTGGCACAGCCTCGTGCTACGCGGTAGCGGTGCGCAGGTTCGGCCGCCGGCGGGCCCAGGAGCTGTGGCACTTCACAGTCGAGACGCACGAGCTGCTCGCCGAGGCGCTGGGCGGACGTGCCCGCAGCTACCGCCGGCTGGGCAGCTACACCCAGCCCGCCTCCCCTCAGGAGGCCCTCGACCTGGAGGAGTCTGTGCTGCTGCTCCGCGAAGATGGCGCCGACGTTCGTCTCCAGGAGGGCCGGCTCCTGAACCCCGGCGACGGGGAGTTGAATCCGCTGGAGGCGCTGCTGGTCCTGGCCGCCCGGGCCCGGCCCGGGAGCGTTCGGGAAGGCGTCAAGGTGGATGGCTTGGACGCAGGCACCGACGGGGTTCGGGTTCGCGCGGGAGAGGCCGAGTGCCTGGCCGGCGCCGTCATCCTGGCCACCAACGCCTATACCGGCCAACTCGTGCCCGGAGCTCCCATCACACCCGTTCGGGCCCAGATGGCGGCGAGTGCCGGCGAGCGGCCCGGCCTGGTGGAGCGGCCGACCTACTCCGACGAGGGCTACCAGTACTGGCGGCAGCTGGCCGACGGCACACTGCTGGCCGGCGGCTACCGCAACCACTTCCTGACGACGGAGGTTGGCTACGAGGCGGTGCCGACGCCACAGCTGCAGGCCTGCCTGGACGAGCACCTGCGGGGGCTGGGCCAGAGCGGCCGGACAAGCCATCGCTGGGCCGGAATCATGGGCTTCACACAGACTGAGCTGCCGCTGGTGGGCCCGCTGCCGGATCTGCCGAACGTCTACCTCAGCGCCGGCTACAACGGCCACGGAATGGCCTACGCCTTCAACTGCGCCAAGCGCCTGGCCGAGCACCTCATCGGCCGGCGAAGGGTGCACGACCTCTTTCCCTGAAGCTCGACTGCCTGCGGCGGTCTCTCTGAGTCAGGAAGCGTACTGGCCCCGGTTTTGGCGGGCCGGCTCCCCTCGCGCGGTCAGCTCGACGACGCCGGCAGCGGCTCTGGCTCCACGGATTCCAACTCGCGCGCGACTACCTGCGGCGGCGCGTTCGCGGTCTTGTACTCCTTGAAGGCGGCCATCACTGTGGCCTGGAGGAGGCCGGCGATGGGCGCGCCGAAGAGGGCACCCCAAAGGCCGAACAGCTCGCTCCCTGCGACCAGGGCAAGAATGGCCACCGCGGGATGGATACCCACGGCTTTGCCCATGATTCGCGGCCCCACCACATCCCCTTCGATGATGTGAACGACTATGAACCAGATCAGCACCAGGCCGGCCCTGATCAGATCAGGCCCAGCACCGCCCCCGAAGAGTCCAACCAGCACGCACACGGCGCCCGAGACCATCACACCGAGAATGGGAACGAACTCCATGAAGAAGGCGAGGATGCCAAGCAGCAAGGCGTACCGAACGCCGATGAGCTCCATGCCTATGAAGACCAGGACACCGATCAGCACCGACAGGGTAAGGGTCCCGCGGACGTAGCCGCCCACCACAGTGTTCACGATGTGACGCATCTGGTTGGTCCGCTTCTGCTGCGTGCCAGGCAGTTGGTCGTGCATCCACTGGGTGAAGCGGGGCCCACTCGCCGTCAGGTAAATACTCAGGATCAGCACCAGGACTCCGTCAACGACTGTGCCAAGCACTGTCTGCACGACACCGAACACATCCTTCGCGGCATTGGCGGCCAAGCCCTGAAGCGAGGCGACCGCCTGGCGTTCCGCCGCGAGAACCTGAGCATGGCTCACCCCGAACGGCTGCAGCAGGCGTTCGTAGGTCGGCAGCAGGTCCTGCAGGGCGCGCGTGTAGTCCCCCAGATGGGAGACGAAGTTGCTGATCTCGTTGGCTGCCGAGAGCGCGATGAATGTGAGAAGGCCGAAGACCACAGTGAAACCAATGAGGTAGGAGATGGCGATCGCGAACACCCGCTTCATATAGCGGCTCAGCAGTTTGACCAGAGGCGTCACAGCAAACGCGATCACAGCCGCCAGCACAAGGATGAGCAGAGCTTTCGTGACGTGGCTGATCAGCCACACCACGATTACGGCGATGGCCAGCCAGGCCAGCACGATGAGCGGAACCATGAGAGCCCGCTGAAGGCGGGCGGGCGCTGGGGAGGGAATCATCGGCGGGGAGGCATTCCTTCTATCTGCCTAGTGAAGTGGTTGCCGGCTCACGAAGAAGAGGAATGCCGCCAGTAGGCCGAGCAGCCCGTATTCCAGGAAGACCTGCCGGGTGAGACTCCTCTCGTACGTGTGCCTGACGAAGCCGCGGTTGACGTACCAGATGAGCATCAGCATGACCGCAAACAACCCTTCGCCGAAATATGCTGTGGCGCTCAGGGCCCAGGCGAAGAAGGTGACCAGCTCCGCCACCAGCGCGGCGAACATGAGAGCCGGCCGGCCCGGAATCGGGGCGCCCAGTACCCGGAAGCTGCGATAGCTGGCCAGACCGGCGATGGCGAAGACAGCTCCCAGCCTGATGGCGAGGTCCTGGGTGGCTATCAACACGCCGAGGAAGGCGCCTGCCACGCAGACCACGAGGACCGTGTCCTGAACTATCAGATGGCCGGGTTTGGCCTGGGCTCGCAGGTGCTTCAGGTCCAGCTGCGCCACCGCCGCGAACGCGATCCCGAAGGCGGCGGCGGCAGCTGCGTAGCGCAAGAAGTGGCCGCGGCTGAGCAGCGCGACTCCGGTCAGCGCAACCACCGCCAGGGCGACCGGCACAAAGTGCTCGATCGCGGGCAGCCTCGACTCCACCCTCAGATAGCCGGCGAGGACTGCTGCGGCGAGCAGGACCAGCCCTCCGCTCAGAGCCCAGATCTGATTCCCCACCAGGTCTGACTGGAGGCCCAAAGCCAGCGCGACCAGGATGACGCCGGCGAAGACGAGGAAGCGGAAGTCCCTTTGCGGAACCGACCTCAGCGGAGGCAGCACGTGATCGTCGGCGGGAGGCGGTGTCTTCACGAGCGCTTGATGTTACCGAGCGACCTGTCCGCTTCGGCGGGCTCCGCAGGTGCCGGTCAGGTTCCCTGGCGCCCGTAGCGGTCTTCGAGCCTGATGACGTCGTCTATCTCTGGAGTGGAAACCTCGAAGATGTCACAGTCCTCGACAGCAGTCATGCGGTGCCGGGTGCCGGGCGTGATGTGGGCGGTGTCGCCTGGCTCAAGCCGATGCACCTCACCGTCCAGTTCCAGGTCCAAGATTCCTGACGAGAGCAGGATGCACTCGTCCTTCCGGACGTGATACTGCAGCGAGAGTGCCTCACCTCCATTCACGTGAAGGATCTTGCCCAGATACCTGTCGGTGATCGCCCAACGCAGCTCGTAGCCCCAGGGCTTGTCGGTGCGGCTCTCCGCCGCCTTCCGCACCTTGGTCGGCCGCGTCTCAGGCGGCGACGCGTCGTTCAAGTCCAACTATCTCCTCCAGCGCCGCGAGGCGGGCAGCCACCTCGTCGGCAGTCGCGGCCTCGGAGTAGACGCGGATCAGCGGCTCGGTTCCGCTGGCGCGCAGCAGCACCCAGCTGCCGTCGATCAGGGTGAATTTGTAGCCGTCGTCAACCCGGGTGGCAGCCACCCGCACTCCGGCAACCTCCTGCGGAGAACGCTCAGCCAGAAGGCCCAGGATCCTCCGCCGCTCCTGAGCGTAGTCGTCCCGGGGCAGGTGATGATCGTGCCGGGCGTACGCGCTCGGGCCGACGAGTTCCGCCAGCTCTTGGAGCAGTTCCGATAGACGCTTGCCGGTCCGGGCCAGGTAGTCGGCGAAGAAAAGGCCTGCCAGCAGCCCATCCCTTTCCGGGATGTGTCCCTGGAAGGCGAAGCCGCCTGACTCCTCACCGCCCACGAGCGCATCGACGGCCATCATCCTGGGCGCGATGCTCTTGAAGCCGATGGGAACCTCGTGCACCACCAGCCCGTAGCGCTCGGCCAGACGGTCTGCCATGAAGGTCATGTTGATGCTCTTCACGATCGGCGCCCGAAGGCCGCGGACCTCGACCAGATAACGGATCAGCAGCGCGAAAACCTGCAGCTGGTTGACGAAATGGCCGCGCTCGTCGATGACCCCCACCCGGTCGGCGTCACCGTCAGTGCAGATGGCAAGATCGTGACCGCCGGAGCCCATCAGGCCCAGCGCCTCCCGCAGGTTGGCCGGGATGGGCTCGGGGTTGACGCCGCCGAACCAGGGGTTGCGCTCAGCGTGCAGCTCGGTGACACCGGTTCGGCCGCCGCCGGCCAGCTCGGCCACGTAGCCGGCCCCCGAGCCGTGCATCGCTTCATGGACGAGACTCAGACCAGATCGCCGGATGGCTTCCAGGTCGACCATCCGGCCCACCTGCTGGAAGTACGATGGCCGCGGATCGAGGCGCTGGATCCGCTCGTCATTCGGCTCCGCCCGTTGGACGCGCGCAGCGCCCTCCGCCACTGCCGCGATCGCCTCCTCCAACCGCTCGATCAGGTCAGCCGGGGCTGAACTGCCTGTCTCCGGCCGGAACTTCAAGCCGTTGAAGATGTAGGGATTGTGGCTGGCGGTGACTATGACAGCTCCCGCAGCTCTTCGATCCACCACCGTCCAGCAGGCGACCTGGGTGGGCGTCGCCCGGTCGAAGAGAAGCGCCTGCAGGCCCTTGCCGGCCAGCACCCGCGCCACCTCTTCTGCGAACAGCTCTGAAGCAAAGCGGCGGTCGTAGCCGACAACCACTGTGCCGCTGCCCAAAGAACGGGCGATGCCGGCCGCAGCCAAGCGCACGTTCTCATAGGTGAAGTCGTCGCCGACGACACCGCGCCAGCCGTCGGTCCCGAACTTGATAGCCACCGCCGTACTAAAGGTACTGAGCGCGCCCGTCGCGACTCAGGGACTGGACCACCTTCTTCACGTCCTGGGCCCGCTCCTTGGGACAGACCAGGAGGGCGGCAGGAGTGTCGACCACTATCAGGTCCTGAACGCCGATCATAGCCACCAACTTGCCGGGGGCGGAGACGTAGGCGCCGGTCGTATCGATGAGCACGGCGTCGCCCTCCACATGGTTTCCCTCTTGGTCGGTCGGCAGCAGCTCGGCGAGATCCGCCCAAGACCCGACATCAGTCCACTCAAACTCCGCCGGCACCATGAGCAGCCGCTTGGTGCGCTCCATCACCGTGTAGTCGACAGCGTCGGTGGGCAGGCTGCAGTAGATCTCCGCCGCCTTCCCCTCGTCGCCTTCGCGCCGGGCCCGGAGGACACGAACCAGACCGTCGTAGTGATCCCTGCCGTGTTCGCGCAGCTGCTCGGCGAAAGCGTCGCAGCGGAAGCAGAACATGTTCAGGTTCCAGTAGTGGTGGCCACTCGCGACGTAGCGAGTCGCCGCTCGCAGCGGTGGCTTCTCAGTGAACCCATCCACCCGGCGCGCCGTCCAGCCCAGGCCCCTCATCTCCCTTCCCGCGTCGATGTAGCCGAAGCCGGTGGCCGGGTACGTGGGCAGCAGCCCAATAGTGACCAGCTCTCCCGTCGCCGCCGCCACGTGCCGAGCTGTTCGAACAGCGGCACGATAGGCGGCGGCACCCTTGATGACGTGGTCCGCCGCCAGGGAGAGCATCAGCGCCTCAGGGTCCCGCTCCAGGAGTGTCAATGCCGCCAGGCCGAGGGCATTGGTTGTGCCCCGAGCGGCCGGCTCGACTATGAATCCACTGCTGTCCAGCCCGGGTAGGAGCCCGCTCAGCAGGGACAGCTGGCTGACTTCCGTCAGGATGAGCGTCTCCGCGGCCAGGGGGGCGATCCGCTCGTACGCCTCCACCAGCAGCGGCTGGCCGCTGCCCGAGAGTGGCAGCACATGCTTGGGCGAGCTGCGCCGGGAGCGCGGCCAGAGCCTTGAGCCGGCGCCCCCGGCCGGAATGACAGCGTAGAAGTGTCGAGGGCGCGTCAAGCGACTTCCGCCGCCAGCTCCACCGCCCGACTCGTGTCCTCCCAGGGCGCATCGATGTCGGTCCGGCCGAAGTGACCGTAGCAGGCTGTCGCGCGGAACAGCGGCCGCCGCAGGTTGAGCTCCTTGATGATGCCCAGCGGGCTCAGATCAAAGAGGCGGTTGACAGCCCGCTCCAGCTCTCTCTCGCCCACTGTCCCGGTGCCCTGGGTGTCGATCCGCAGGGCCACCGGCTTGACGACGCCGATCGCGTAAGAGAGCTGCACCTCGCAGCGCTCGGCGAGGCCGCCGGCAACTATGTTCTTGGCGACGTAGCGCGCGCCGTACGCCCCGGCGCGGTCCACCTTGGTCGGATCCTTGCCCGAGAAGCAGCCGCCGCCGTGCCGGGCCCAACCGCCATAGGTGTCGACTATCACCTTGCGCCCTGTCAGGCCCACGTCGGCCGCCGGCCCCCCGATCACGAAACGGCCTGTGGGGTTGATCAGATAGCGGGTGCCGTCGGTCGCCAGCCCATCCTTCAAGACGGGTTCCAGGACCTGCTTTATGAGGTCGTCACGGAGCTGCTCCTGATCCACCTCCTCATTGTGCTGGGCGGAGACCACCACGGTTTCGACCGAGCAGGGACTGCCGGCCTCGTCGTAGCCGACTGTCACCTGCACCTTTCCATCGGGCCGCAGGTAGGGCAGCGCTCGCGACTTCCGCACCTCCGCCAGGCGGCGCGAGAGCCGGTGAGCGAGCTGGATCGGGAGCGGCATGAGCTCAGGTGTGTCCCGGCAGGCAAAGCCGAAGACCATGCCGGAGTCGCCGGCGCCCCCCACGTCAACCCCCTGGGCGATGTCGGGTGACTGCTCATCGATGCTGACCAGCACACCGCAGGTCTCGGCGTCCAGCCCGTACTTGGCTCGGGTGTAGCCGACCTCGCGGACGGTTTGTCGGATGATCCTCGGGATGTCGACATAGCAGTCGGTGCTGAGCTCACCGGAGACCAGCACCAGGCCAGTGGTGACTGTCGTCTCGCAGGCCACCCGCGCGAGTGGATCCTTGGCCAAAATGGAGTCGAGCACCGCGTCGGAGATCTGATCGGCCACCTTGTCAGGGTGGCCCTCCGCGACCGATTCAGACGTGAAAACCGACTGGGCTGGGCTGTGCGCGCTCTTCGCCATGCGTACCTCCTGAGACTCCGGACGCCGGCAAGGTCGCGCCACCGCATGGGCCGACCCCAGACGCCCCGGGCATTCCCGACTGGTTTTGGTCAGCCTACCAGCCCGTTGTGCCTGCCCTAAGCTCCTCGAATGCGGGTTCTCATCCTGGCCGACATGGAGGGGGTGGCCGGCATCAGCAAGTGGGCGCAGACCACTGGAGGCGACTCCTCGGCCTATCAGGAGGCCCGCATCCTCTACACGGAGGAGGTCAACGCGGCCGTGCGAGGAGCACGTTCGGGCGGAGCGAGCGAGGTGATAGTCCTCGATTGCCACGGCGCCGGCGGTGACTGGTCGTTCAACTCGCTGATCCCGGAGCGGCTGGAGCGGGGCTGCGAGTTTGCGGTCCAATCCTCCTGGACCGAGTACGTGGAGCCGCTCGAGCAGGGGTGCGACGGTGCCCTGCTGATCGGTATGCATGCCCGAGCCGGCACGCCTGCGGGCGTCCTGTCGCACACCGTATCAGGCAGCCAGTGGCACAACCTCTGGTTCAACGGCCGCCTGGTCGGCGAGACCGGCATCAACGCCGCCCTCTGCGGCCAGTGGGGCTGCCCGGTCCTGCTCGTGACCGGAGACGCCCAAACCGCGGCGGAGGCCAGCGACCTGCTCGGCTCCGGCCTTACCACGGTTGCCGTCAAGACGGGCATCGGCCGCTTCAGCGCCCGCCACCTGCAGCCGGCGGAGGCCCGGCGGAGGATCGAGGCAGCTGCCAGCTCGGCCCTCGGCGACCTGGCCGCGGTACGGCCCTACGACCCCGGTCGACCCTGCGCCATCGAGGTCGAGTACGCCCACGCCGACGGTCCTGAGCGGTATCGAAACCGGCCTCAAGTGGAGATTCTGGACGGCCGCCGTATCCGCAGCACAGGACCTGACTGGTGGACCGCCTGGCGGCAGTTCTACCTATAGCTAGCCGCCGGCCAGGTTCAAGTAGTGCACTGCTGAGCTGCGGAAGAGCGTCCGGCCGGCGTCCTGAAGCAGCTGGGTGGTGGCCTGGCGAGCTGCCTCGATCATCTCCTCGACGTGAGCGCGCTGCATGTCGAGACCCTGCTCAGGCTTCAGCACCGGACAGAGGAGCAGCAGCCGGACGCGTCGCTTCAGCCGCTCAAAGTCGCTCAGAGCCCGGTGATGGAGCGCCAACTGCAGAGTCCGCGCCAGCAACTCCGCCCAATTGCCAGGTAGGCGGTCGACCTCGCCCCCGGCCATCAGGCTGATCGCCAGGATCTCTCGCGCGCCGCTCTCCACGGCCAGCGAGATGGGCAGATTGTCGATGATGCCGCCGTCCAGATAGCCGTGGCCGTCGATGTCCACCGGTGGAAACACGCCCGGGATCGCTGTCGAAGCCTGCAGGGCGAGCCGCAGGGGCCCGCTGTCGAACACCCGGGAGGTGCCGGCGTGGAGGTTGGTGGCCACAACCTGCAGCGGCACCTTCAGCTGCTCAAAGGTCTCCGTCCCGGTCACGTCAACGCTGCGGTCGATCACCCGGGCAACGTTCCTGGCCGGCAGGACCGAGATGCCCTGAGTGCGCATGCGGGTCATCAGCAGGCTCAGCGGATGACCGCGAAACACGTCAGCTGCCGGCTTGGAGAGCCAGATCTCACGGAGCATGTGCGCTCCTGCCAGAGAGGGATAGGCGGCGATGACCACCGCGTTGAGCGCTCCCACGCTGACTCCGATCAGGCGCTCGGGTGGTGCGATACCCGCCTCGAACAGCGCCAGGAGGACGCCCACCTGGGCGGCGCCACGGGCGCCGCCGCCGCCCAGGACCCAGGTCCTTCGGCGGGCATCCTTGCCGTCTCTTCGGGCTAGGTTCCCTCTTCCCAGGAGTTGAGGTATCGCTCCTGCTCCTCGGTCAGGCGGTCGATGCCGATCTTCATCGCCTGCAGCTTCAGCCGGGCGACGTCCTTGTCGATCTCGACTGGAACCGAGTACACATTGCGCTCCAGCTCCTCGTGATGTCGCGCCATGTGCTCGACCGAGAGCGCCTGGTTGGCGAAGCTCATGTCCATCACAGCAGCGGGATGACCCTCGGCCGCCGCCAGGTTGACGAGCCGGCCCTCCCCCAGGACGTGCAGGCGACGATCGTCGCGCAGCCTGTACTGCTGCACCGAGGGCCGCACCGCTCGGACCTCGGTGGCCATGTCGTCGAGCGCCGAGAGGTTGATCTCGGAGTTGAAGTGACCCGAGTTGGCGAGGATGGCGCCGTCCTTCATGGTCTCGAAGTGGCTGCGGTCCAAGACGTTGACGTCACCTGTCACCGTGCAGAAGATGTCGCCCTGCCGGGCCGCGTCGGCCATCGGCATGACCCGGAAGCCGTCCATTGCCGCCTCCAGCGCCCGAACGGGATCGACCTCGGTGACTATCACGTCAGCGCCGTGACCCTTGGCCCGGCTCGCCAGGCCGCGCCCGCACCAGCCGTAACCGGCGACCACGAAGGTTTTGCCGGCAAGCAGCACGTTGGTGGCCCGAATGATTCCGTCCAGAGTGCTCTGCCCGGTGCCGTAACGGTTGTCGAAGAGGTGCTTGGTGTCGGCGTCATTGACGGCGATGATGGGATAACCGAGCACCCCCTGAGCGGCCATGGCCCGCAGGCGCACGACGCCAGTCGTTGTCTCCTCGGTCCCGCCCCTAACTGCCGGCAGCCCCTGCCTGCGGTCCCGATGGAGCATGGTGACCAGGTCGGCGCCGTCGTCCATCGTGAAGTTCGGCTCGTGATCGAGAGCAGCCGCCAAATGGCTGTAGTAGGTGTCGTTGTCCTCGCCCTTGATGGCGAAGGTCTTGATGCCGTGCCGCTCGGAGAGTGCGGCTGCGACCGCGTCGTTGGTGGAGAGCGGATTGGAGGCGCAGAGCGCGACGTCAGCCCCGCCGGCCTGCAGTGTGAGCATCAGATTGGCGGTTTCCGAAGTGACGTGGAGGCAAGCCGAGATTCGCAGCCCGGCCAGCGGCCGCTCTTGCTCGAAACGCTCTTGAATCAGCTTCAGAACCGGCATCTCGCGGGACGCCCACTCGATCAATGCCTGGCCCTGGCCGGCGAGCCCCGGGTCCTTCACGTCGGATAGCTTGAGTTCAGTTGTCATTCAGGTTCCTTCATACCGGATGACGCTCCGGACCTCCAATTGAGGCAGGTGATCCCGGCCGGCCAGACCTGCCAGCTCGACGAGGAATTGAGCGCCCACCACCTCTCCGCCCAGCTGCCTGATCAGTTCCACGACGGCGCCGGCGGTCCCGCCGGTGGCTATCACGTCGTCGACGACAAGCACCCGCTGACCTGCCCTGACCGCATCCTCATGCACGTGCAGGATGTCGTCGCGATATTCCAGCGTGTAGGAGATGGCCCGGGTCTTCCAGGGCAGCTTCCCCTCCTTGCGGACGGGCACGAAGCCGGCCCCGAGCCTGATCGCCATGGCGGCGCCGAACATGAAGCCCCGCGCCTCCATGGCGGCGATGAGATCGATCTTCTGTTCCAACCAGGGCCGGCTCATAACCTCGACCGATTCCCTCAGTGCTTCCGGATGAGCGAGCAGCGGCGTGATGTCCCGGAAGAGGATGCCCGGCTGGGGAAAGTCGGGCACCTCGCGGATGAAGTTGCGCAGCTCCATCAGCGCCCCGCCAAGGCCAGGCGGAAGTACTCATGCGTCAAGGCGAGCCCTTCCTCGATCGCGACCTGCGGCTCCCAGCCGAGCCGCTCCTTCGCCCGTTGGGTGTCTGGCCGCCGCTGCTTGGGGTCGTCCTGGGGCAGCGGCTGGAAGACGATTTCGGAGCTGCTGCCGGTCACCGACCTCACCCTCTGAGCCAGCTCCAGCATGGTGACCTCGTATTGAGTGCCGATGTTGAACGGGTCGGGATCCGGGCCGTCCAGCACCGCAAGAGCGCCGCTGATCAGGTCGTCCACGTAGCAGAGCGAGCGCGTCTGCGAACCGTCTCCGTACACGGTGAGCGGCTCTCCCTGCAGCGCCTGCCGGAAGTAGTTGGGAATCACCCGGCCATCATCCACTCGCATGCGGGAGCCGTAGGTGTTGAATATCCGCACGATCCGCGTCTCCACCCGGCGCGTGCGGTGGTAGGCGAAGGTGAAGGCCTCCGCGCAGCGCTTCGCCTCGTCGTAACAGCTGCGGGGACCAATCGGGTTCACGTTTCCCCAATAGGACTCCGGCTGCGGATGGACGAGGGGATCGCCATAGACCTCGGAGGTCGATGCCAGAAGGAAGCGGGCACCCTTGTCCTCGGCTAGCCGCAGCATCGCCTGGGTGCCGAAGGTGCCGACCCGCAGTATGTCCACAGGGATTTGCGCAAAGTCCACGGGCGAGGCGGGCGAGGCGAAGTGGAGGACGCAGTCGACAGGGCCCTCGATCCCGATTCCCTCGCTCACGTCGTGGCGCAGGAACGAGAACCGCCGCTCGCCGGCGAGGTGAGCCAGGTTGTCAGGCACCCCCGTCACCAGGTTGTCCAGCCCGACGACCTCCCAGCCACGCGCCAACAGGCGATCACAGAGGTGCGAGCCGAGAAAGCCGGCCGCGCCGGAAACCACAGCCCTGGTCGAGCCGGACTTCTTTTCCGCCGGCATCAGTTGCGGCCGATTCCGCGGTAGACGAAGCCCAGGCTGCGCATCCGCGCCGGGTCGTAGATGTTGCGCCCATCGACCACCACGGGCCGGCGCATGGCGCGCTTCAGCTTGGCCAGGTCGAGCTGCCGAAACTCGTTCCACTCGGTCACGACCACCACGGCATCGGCGTCCCGAGCAACTGCGTAGGCGTCCCGCCGTACGTCGAGCTCAGGCAGCAGGGCCTTGGCTTTCTTCCCGGCAGCCGGGTCGTAGCCACAGACCTTGGCGCCCTTCTGCAGCAGCAGGTGGGCGATCTCCAGGCTGGGCGCCTCCCGCATGTCGTCAGTGTTCGGCTTGAAGGCCAGCCCGAAGAGGCCTATGCGCTGACCGCGCAGCGTGCCCAGGCACTCACGCAGCTTCTCAACAGCGAGCGTGCGCTGATCGCGGTTGATGGCCATAACCGCGTGCAGCAGTTCGGGGTGGTAGTTGAACCGCTCAGCGATTGCGGCGAGCGCCTTCACGTCCTTCGGAAAGCACGAGCCACCATAGCCGATGCCAGCCTCCAAGAAGTGCGGGCCGATCCGCTTGTCAAGGCCCATGCCCTCCGCCACCCGCTTCGCGTCAGCGTCCACCCGCTCGCAGATGCGGGAGATCTCGTTGATGAAGGAGATTCGCGCGGCCAAGAAGGCGTTGGAGGCGTATTTCACCATCTCGGCCGTGTAGAGGTTGTAACGGAGGATGGGGGCGTTGAGCGGTTCGTAGAGCTTGGCCACCTGGTCGGCAGCCGCTTCGTTGTTGGCTCCGATGACCACGCGATCCGGCTTCATGAAGTCGTGCAGCGCCGAGCCCTCGCGAAGGAACTCGGGGTTGGAGACGACGTCGACCTGGAATTGGGGTTGGTGCTTCTGGAACACCTCTGACACGAAGTCCCCGGTTCCGATCGGCACGGTTGACTTGTTGACTATGACTATCGGACCTGTCAGGTGCTCGGCGATCGATGCGGCCGCGCTGCGCACGTGGTCGAGGTTGGCTTCACCGCCCTCCCCTTCCGGGGTGGCGACAGCTATGAAGGCGATGCCGGCGCCTGCGACCGCCTCTGAGTACACGGTAGTGAAGTTGAGACGGCCGGCCATGCCGTTGCGCTGGACCACCTCCTGCAGCCCGGGCTCATAGAAGTGCAGCCGGTGACGCCGCAGGGCGCGGATCTTCACGTCGTCGATGTCGATGACACAGACCTTGTTCCCGAGGTCCGCTAGACAGGCAGCCGTCGTCAGCCCGACGTAGCCGGCGCCCACCACCGCAATGTGGCTCAAGGCATCCGCATTATGTCAGGTAATCGGCGCCCGCTCATCCGAGCTGCGGCTGCCAAGCAGTGATTCGTAGGCTCGGATGGTGGCACGGGCCGTCGCCCGCCAGCTGAACTCGGCGGCGCGGGCCAGCCCGGCCTGCACCTGGGCAGCCCGTCTGGCCGGATTCAACACCAGTTCGGCAGCTGCCCGACCCATTGCCTCGGCGTCGCCGTCCTTGACCAGCACTCCGGCGTCCCCCATCACTTCGGGCAGGCTCGAGTTGTTGTAGGCCACCACCGGCGCCCCGCAGCTGAACGCCTCCAACACCGGCAGGCCGAACCCCTCGTAACGGCTGGGAAAGAGGAAGCAGGCTGCAGCAGAGTAGAGATCGACAAGTTCCTCATGGCTCACATAGCCGAGGCGCCGGGCCTCCCCCATATCGGGCGGCGCCTGACTGCCGGCGCTGCCGCCCAGCACCAGGTCGACATCGGCGCCCCCGAGCCGCGCCGTCTGCCAAGCCTTCAGCAGCGCGCGCGGATCCTTGCGGGCGTCCAGCGCTCCGGCATAGAACAGATAGGGCTTGCTGATCGCATGCCGAGCGGCCACGCGCCCTGCGGCGCCCCCCTGCGGCCGGAAGCCTCGCCCCAATCCAGGCTGTACGGTTCGGAGCCGGTCCGGTCGAAGCCCGGCATAGCGCAGGCCGTCGGCGGCGGTGTGCCGGGAGACTGCCAGTACCAGGTCTGCTCCGCTCAGCAGCCGCCGCCCCACCCGCCAGCGCAGTCGCTCGCCGAGCAGGCGTCGACCGCCCAACGCCCAGGGGATCAGGTCATGAAGGGTCGCCACCAGGGGAACTGACGACCGGCTGGGCAGCGCCAGCGTGGTGGCGTGGTAGAGGTCAGGCTGGATCAGAGTCAATTTTCGACCCATCGTCACAGCCTCTTCCCAGAGGCCGAGCCGGCCCCTGTAGCGCGGGCGGACGCCGTACGCGACGAAACCGCCGGCGGGCACCTCCGGCGCCGGCTCCCGGAGGTCGATCAGAAGAGCCACTCGATCGTCGAAGCCCTCCTCCAAAAGACCGGCGAGCAGACCCCGGACATAGGTGCCGATGCCCCGCTTGGCGTCCTCGCCCTGCAGCGGCCGGGCGTCGATCAGCACGCGGCCCCGCGCGCCACTCCGCTCGGGATCACTCGCCATCGGCGCCTCCTCTCGAGGCCAGCTGCAACACGCGGCGCACGCTGCGTAGGTTAGCCACAAGCTCTTGTGGCAATATCGGCAGGAAGTGCCCATCACCCAAACGGTCGGCGGCGCCTGAGAAATGGCCAGGACTGACTGGCCGCGGACCATCCTCCACGTCGACCTCGACGCCTTCTACACCTCGGTCCACCAGCGCGATGACGCCTCACTCAGGCACCGACCGCTGGCCGTGGCCGGACGCAACAAGCGAGCAGTCGTGATGGGCGCCTCCTATGAAGCGCGCAGCCATGGCGTGCACTCGGCTCAGCCTCTGCACGAGGCGCTGGAGCGGTGTCCGGGGCTGACGGTGGTACCCCCGGACCCAGCGCGCTACAAGGACGCCAGCCGCCGCGTTCACGCCATCTTCCGGCGCCTGACCACCGCCGAACTGATCGAAGGGGTAGCCCTGGACGAGGCGTATCTCGACGTCACCGTGCGGAGCCGGCACGCGGGGCCGGAGGAGATCGGGCGGCGGATCAAGTTCGCCATCCAGGAGGAGGTGAAGCTCACTGCCAGCGTCGGAGTGGCGACCAGCAAACTCGTCGCCAAGGTCGCCGGCGCCAGCCGAAAGCCTGACGGCCTGGTGATCATCCAGCCCGGCCAGGAAGCCAGCTTTCTCGGACCCCTGCCCGTGGGAGTGGTGCCGGGCCTGGGCCCGAAAACCGAAGAGAAGCTGCGCCTGATGGGCGTTCGCACAGTCGGGGAGCTGGCCGACTACGACACCCAGCGGCTGCTGCAGGCGTTCGGCAGTTCCGGCGCCATGCTGCAGCGGCTGGCCCAGGGGCGCGACCGGAACCCCGTGCGGGGGGCCAAGCCGGCTCAGACCATCAGCGCCGAGCGCACGTTTGAGGATGACGTCACCGACCGCGAGCAGCTGGAGGTTTCGCTCCGGGAGCTGGTCCAGGCGGTATCTGAGAGGCTGCGCGGAGATCTGCTCCAGGCCCGGACTGTCTACATCAAGCTGAAGCTCACCGGCTACGGCCAGCTGAGCCGCCAGGTCAGCCAGACCAGCCCCACCGACGACCCCGAAAGCATCTTCCGGGCCGCGCTGAGCGCGTTGCGGAAGTCGTACTTCGAAGACCGCCCGGTGCGCCTGCTGGGAGTCGGCGTCAGCGGCCTGAAGCACCCCCAGCCGCAGCTTCAACTCACGCTGTTCGAGTAGGGCCGGCCGGTAGCTCGCGGCCCGACATCTCGCCCGAACGCCGGCGCCGGCGCGGCTTGGCCCGGCCCTCCAGAGCTGAACGGTCCACCACCGGCCGCACCTGGGCCTGAAGGAGGTCCCCCACCGTCCGCCAGCCGAGCCGTTCTGAGCCCAGCAGCGCCAGGCGTCGGAAAACCGCCGCCGTGGCCTGCGCGTCGCTCAGCGCTGCATGCGCGGGTGAGGCCTCGACACCCAGCATCTCCACGACCCGGGCGAGGCCAGGCGTCTGCCCGGCGGGCAGCTCGAGCACCGCCCGGGCGAGGGCTGAGGTGTCGAGGACTGGGTGCTCCAGCTTCTGCTTCAGACCCCTGCCGATCAGGTAGCTGTCGAAGGCGTCATGACTGTGCTCGACCAGAGCGGCTCCTTCGGCGAAGTGGAGGAACGCTGGTCTGACATCGGCGAAGCCGGGTGCCCCTCTCAGCATGTCAGGGCTGATGAGATGTCGGCGCCGAGCGTACGGATTGATGGGAGCGCCGGTCTTGACCAGGGTGTCGAAGAGCGAGAGTGAGCCTTCCAGCTCAAAGCGTTCGGCGCCTATCTCGATGACCAGGAAGGGCGTATTGCCGGTGGTCTCGATGTCGAAGGCGACGAACTGGGCTTCACCGAGTGGAGTCTCCGACACCACCGGCGAGGGCTGCGGCAGCGGGCCGCGCTGGAACGGCACGAGGCCGCGGCCGCTCCGCGGCTTCAGCATCAGGTCCTTCACGAGCGGTCGGTTCACGAGGACCGGCCCAGGGCACGCCGGACCAGCGCCCACTCCTGTTCGTCCAGAGCGCGCAGCACGAGTAGAGCCAGCCCGTAGACCAAAGCCCCACCGGCTATGACCAGCAGTGCGGTGACGCCTGTCCGGTGCTGGAACGGATAGAGGGCGGCGCCCATGACCAGGCCTGCCAGCAGCACGCGCCAGCTGAGGTGGAAAAGCGGCATCCTGCCCAGGTGGCGAAAGACCAGCACGGCACCCAGGAGAGTAAGTGCCGCCTCGGTCAGCACAGTCGCGGCACTGGCGCCCAGATAGCCGTAGAGCGGGATCAGAATTAGGTTGCAGGCCACGTTCACCACCATCGAGCCCAGCGCGGCAACCGTGAACAGCGCCTGCCGATCGATGGCGTTGAGGGCGCCGGTGAAGGCTGTGCTGATGAACATGAACACGACGCCCAGGGAGAGGATGCGCAGGGCGGGCGTCGCCTCCGGGTACTGGTAGATCACGCGAAAGGCGTCGGTCAGGAGAAAGAGACCCACTGTGGCCGGCCAGCCCAACAGCAGCAGCGCCTTGTAGAAGCGGTTGACCGCCCAACCGACCTGGCCGGTTCCCTCGCGATGGTGCACAGCCAGGGCGGGAAAGACCACGTTGAGCATCGAGAGAGGGACGAAGAGAAGTGCCTCGAATGGCTTGTATGCCGCCCCGTACCAGCCCGCCTCCGTGAAGCCCCGCATGGCTTTCAGGATTGGCTGATCGATCTTGAAGTAGATGCCTGTGATGACCAGCGTGAGGGCAAAGGGCAGGCCTGCCCAGAGCCAGCGCCGGATCAGCTGCGGCTCGAAGTGGAGCTCGAGCCTGGCCAGCCCCCGCAGCCGCAGCACCAGCGCGAAGTAGACGCAGGAGAACCCGTAGCTGGCGGCGTAGGCCCAGAGGAAGAAGGGGAGTGTCTGCTTGGTCCTGATGCCGAACACCACCAGCGCGATGAGGATCAGGCTCTCGGCCACTATCGCGACCGCCTCGAAAGCCAGCCGCTGCACGGCGTACAGCGCGCCCCGCAGCAGGTTCGAGAAGGAGGTGACGAGCATGAGCACGAAGCCGGGCAATAGGAACTGAGCAAGGTCCAACGGCCAAAGCGCCAGGGCAAAGACCAGGAGTGCCAGCGGTGCGAAGAGGAGGCGAACTGGAATCAGGTTGCCCAGGTAGCGGCTGATCTCTGCCGGCCGCCGCGCCGCCTCCCGGGTGAAGAGGGTGTTGAAGCCCAGATCAAGAACCACTGTGACGAGGCCAGAGACGGTGATCAGGAGCTGGAAGCGACCGTAATCCTGGGCCAGCAGGTAGCCGGTCATGAGCCCCACTGTGAGGAGGGCCACGAGCCGCGACAGAACCCGGGCCGCGAGCACCAGCGTTGTATTGCGAAGTGATCGCGAGCCCATGCCCTCTCTGAGCTGACTGGCGGCGCCGCTCGGGGCCGGGACGTGTGCCAACGCGCTCATGCTAGTTGACGGCTGCGCTCGCAGGCTCGCGTCGAGGAGATGGCGTCACTTGGGCGGGCGCTTCGGTCTTGCGAGCGAGCGTGGCGTTGAGAGGTTCCCCCTGTGCTAGATTGGCCTCTGAAAGGAGCCAGAAAAGAGATCGCTACCCCGGCCGAAGAGACCACCTCGACACTGCTTCAGAAGACCAACCGCCGCAACTTCATAGTCTGGTTTCTGGGCGGCCTGATGGGCGCCATCGGCCTGGCCGGCCTGGCGCCGCTGCTCGTCTACATAGTTCCCGGCGCCGGCGCCAACAAGTTCCTGGACCTCCCAATCACCTTGGACAAGCCGCTGGATCAGCTGCAGGACGGTCAGGGTGTCAGCTTCGACGCTCCCGCAGGAAAGGGCTTCGTGATGGCAGACGGAGGCGGCGACAACCATCCGGGGAAGATCGCCTTCAAGGGTTTTGCGATCAAGGCAGGTGGCAACGTGGCACTGCTGTCGGCCACCTGCTCGCATTTGGGCTGCAGCGTTTCGCTGAACGAGGGCCAGGGCTTCAGCTGCCCCTGCCATGGCTCCGCGTTCGGCCTGAACGGCAATGTCAAGCGCGGCCCGGCGACGAGCCCGCTCTCTCACTACACCTGGAAGAAGGGCGCCAAGCCCAACGAGATCATCGTCCACGGCGTCGATCTGCCGGGCGTGGGCTAGCGGGAAACCAAAATGGCGAGCGTGCCCCGTCCCCGCCAGGTCCAGGTAGCCGTCGTCGACTGGCTCGACCGCCGCTTCCCCTTCACCTCGTCGGTGGACGAGGCGCTCTACCAGCGCGTGCCTAACTACGCCAACGCCTTCTACTACTGCTTCGGCGGGATGACTTTCATCCTGATTGCTCTCCAACTGGTGACCGGCGTCTTCCTGGCCTTCTACTACGTGCCTGACGTCGCCGGCAACCCGGCCCCGGCCTACACCAGCGTGCAGCACATCATGAAGGACGTCTACCTCGGTTGGCTGGTGCGGGGCGTCCACTTCTGGGCGGCCAACCTGCTGGTGGTGATGATAGTGCTGCACATGGCCCGCGTCTTCTGGACGGGCTCCTACCGGGCGCCTCGCGAGCTGAACTGGATGGTCGGCGTGATCATGCTGCTCGTCGTCCTCGCCTTCTCCCTCACCGGGTACCTGCTGCCCTGGGACACCAAGGCTTACTGGGCCACCTCGGTCACCATCCAGATCATCGCCGGAACGCCGATTTTGGGCGGGCTTCTGCAGTCGCTGGCGCAGGGAGGTCCCACGCTCGGGCCGGCTACCCTGCAGCGCTTCTTCACAATCCACGTCTTCCTGCTGCCGGGAGCGATCCTGCTGCTCATGTACGTGCACTTCAGGCTGATCCGGCAGCACGGCATTTCCGAGCCCATGTAAGAGGTGAGAGAGATGAGCGAAAAGGCCACACCAAATTCGGAAGGACTTCCGCCCACGGCGCTCTGGGATGGCTACCTGCGCGAAGGCCCCGGGGCGGCGACGGCGGCGCTTCGGGTGATCGAAGTGGACGGCCACGGCGGTCATGAGCTGGAACCCACCTACAAGCGGATGCCGATCGGCACTGACCACATCCTGTACCCGGTGGTGGTCAGCCTCGCCATGTTTCCCATCCTGATGGGCGCGTCGGGGCACCATCTGGCTGACGACATGCCGGAAGAGGAGACCCACCCCTTCTTCCCGGACCACTTCTGGCCCTACCCGATCATCGCAGTGATCATGCTGCTCGGCGTCGGCCTCCTGTCAGCTTTCGTGCAGGAGAACATGTCCCTTGAGCAGTCGGCCGACCCCCGGGCGGTGGTGGTGCCCCGGCCTGACTGGTACTTCCTGTTCCTCTTTCAGTTCCTGAAGCTGGGCCAGCCAGAGGTGGTGTTCTCCATCTTCATTCCCGGGGCCATAGTGACGGGGCTGCTGCTCTGGCCCTTCATCGACAACCTGGTCGGCACCCGGCTGGCCCGCCGCTTCGGCTGGGTCAGCTGGCCGGTGCCAGGACGCAACTTCATCACCGGCACCGGCTGGGTGCTCTTCCTCGGCTTCATAGTGGCGCTCACGTTCTGGTCGCTCTTCGGGATCACGATCTTGGGGATCGCCGGCGGGTAGCTGTCGTCATGAACCTCGTCGGCTCAGCCTGAGCGCTGACGCGATCCGGAAAGCTACCTGAACTTGAGGTAGTAGATCAGCACAACGGCGAGGACGAATGCCGGGTAGTAGAGCCGGGACAGGAAGGCAAGCCGGTTCAGCGCCACAGTCCGCCTGTCGTCGTAGTAGCGATCTCCCAGAAGTCCGATCAGAAGGCACGTGCCGGATAGGAAGATGAAGGCGTAGTAGCCCCACTCGATGGCCACTGTGTACTCGACATTCGGCAGCGAGCCGGTCACACCGCTCAGCAGCACAGCACCAGTGAGGATGCCCGTGATACCGAAGGAGACGCGGGCTCCCGTCTGGTTGGCCGGGAAGAACAGTGACACATAGGTCACGAGCGCCAGCAGCGCGAGGGGCAGCAGGTTCTTGACCAGGAAGGAAGACAGATTGCGCTCGATCGAGAGGTCGGTGACGAACTGGGAGTACTCGATCCCACTGGCCGGGACTTCCCGCTGCGGGCCCCCCAGCAGCGATGTGTTGCCGACCGACGCCCGATAGAACTGCAGCTCGATGGGCTGCCAGTTGTCGATCGAATTGATGGACTGTGAAGCGTTCGCCCCGCTGGTCAGCCGTTCGCTCTGGGGTTGCGTCAGCAGCACCGAATCAGCGACGTAGACCACCTCGGCGGAGGACAGGGTCTTGTTCTGGATGGCGATCGTCAGATCCTGCTTGTCGAAGGGGAAGTTTCGGAAGTCCAGAGTTGCCTTGAACTTGCTGTTGACTCGGTACAGCCGGTAATTCACGCCAGCCGTCGTCTCAGAGCGCAGCGGCTCGCCGAGACTCAGCGAAGGATCGACGGCATTGACAAACGTGATGTTGGCGGCGTCATCGCTGCCTATGTACTTGAGCCAGAGAAAGAAGTCGGCACTGAACGTTTGCGCCTGCTGGTCCAGATCGCCTACCTCATTCATGTTGACGCCGGTATAGACGATGCGCTTGCGCACGAGGTAGCCGTTGCCGGCCTGGATCAGGTCACCGGCCGCGAGCTTGCGGGCGAAGTCAGGTCCGGCGCTGGCCCCAAACGAGGCGAGCTGCACCGGTGCGGAGGTGAGGTCCTGATTATTGGCGATGCCCACATCTATGGATCGGACCGCGGAACCAGCCGGGCTGAAGTAGAGAGGCCCGGTCAGACCGGGTATGGCGTTGTCCCGATTCTTGAATGAGGCCAGGGCATCCCGAATCCGCTGCCGAGCCGCGCCGGCGTCCTTGGGCGGTCCGCTGACGCCGGTGTCCCGAAGGACCTGAACCGCAGCGATGGCGGCGTCGTAGCTGGTCAGACCGCGCCAGCTCGGCTCGGTCCCGAACCTCGCCTGGAAGTCGTGATACCAGCGGAGGCCGTCACCGGTCAGGCCGTCAATCATGGCAGGAGTCGCCACATACATGCCATCTGTGAAGGCGCCAGGCGTGGCCTTCTCCTCGGGCTGATCGCGGAAAGAGTCGAGGAAGGTCACGTCGC
This sequence comes from Candidatus Dormiibacter sp., assembly GCF_050999135.1. Lineage (NCBI taxonomy): Bacteria > Bacillati > Candidatus Dormiibacterota > Candidatus Dormibacteria > Candidatus Dormibacterales > Candidatus Dormibacteraceae > Candidatus Dormiibacter > Candidatus Dormiibacter sp. Next base: position 50,314 of record NZ_JBPCPN010000050.1, read on the forward strand.
CCAGAGAGTCGCTGCCCAGCAGGAGCGGATGCAGGTTCGCCTTCTTGAAGCCGATGACCACCTGCTTGGCGAGATCGGGCGACATCGCGAGGACCACTGGTCCCGGGTTGGGATCGGCCTGCAGCTCCTGGATCGCAGGGCTGACAGTCGCTTGGTCGATGACACCGGTGGCAGAGTTGAGCTGGATCACGTGCTTCAGGTGGCCGCCCTGGGTGTAGGCGGCCTGGAAACCTGCGAAGAGGTTGCTGCCGTAGGTCCGGTTGCCCCAGATGACGCTCGCCTCCTTGTGCCCCAAGACGTCCCGGAGATAGGCGGCCAGGAGGCTGTCCTCGTCGTGGTTGTCGAAGATGGTGCTGAAATACCAGGGGCTGGCCTGGGTGACCGCATCAGTTGTGGCGGTGGCCGAGATGGCCGGCATGTGAGCCTGCTGGTAGACGGGACTGGCGGCCAGCGACGCATCGCTCGTGCGGTGGCCGATCACGAGGAGCGCCCGTCCGTCCTTGACTATCTCCTGGGCGCGCAGCCGCGCCTCGGCGGGATCGTCCTTGTCGTCGTAGAGAAGCAGGGAGACCGGGTGGCCGTGCACACCTCCGTGCGCGTTGACTTGATCCAGGTACATCTGGACGCTGCCGGCCATCTCCTTGCCGTAGGCAGCGGAGCTGCCCGACATCCCGGCCACCAGGGCGACGTACACAGGGCTGGCCCCGTTGGACCTGCTCAGCACTATCCCCATGCTGCCCAGCGCAATCAGCGCCACCAGGGCGGCGCTGGCGCCGATCAACCAGCTAGGGCGGCGACGCCAGACCGAAACGCGCTCTTCAATCAGCCGGGACGGGGCCGGCGGCTCCGCCAGGTGATCCAGTTCGGGCGGGTGTTTCTCCGGCACCGACCGCAGCCGACGCGCGGCGTCGCGCGCCACGCTCCTGTCATTGGCGTCGCGCGCCCGCTCCAGGCAGTACCGCCGTTCGCCGTCGTTCCTGGCCAGTGAGGCGAACCAGAGCCAGGCGCGTTCGTATTTCGGGTTGAGTTGGATCGCCTCGGCGAGCAGCTGGCGGGCTTCATCAGAGTTGCCGTCGTTTGCAGCCTGGATCGCCTGTCGCGTGAGCGAGAGCGCAGTCGGCGTCTGATCAGCCATCGGCCTCCCTCGGGCCAAGGGCCCCTGCCGCTCCCACCGTCACGGTTTCGCTATCGGCCCCGGGTCTGCCCGCTGTGCGACACGGTCGCCAAGTGCCGCCAGCTGCGTGTCATCGGGGATCGTTCCTTCGGGCGTCAGCGCATTCACCACGTGCGGTAAAGCCTGGGCGAGCCCCGCCTTTACAGCCTCGGGCGACTGACCCGCCTGCTGAGCCACGGCCTCGATCTTCTCGCCGCCGAGCATGCGCTCGATGTCGTCAGGGTGGAGCGGCTGGTTCTCGCCGCCGACACCCACGACTGGGCCTTGTCCCCCAGACCCGCCGCGCTGCATTTGTCGACCAGGCCCTGAAGAGCGCCTCTCCCCCCAGCGCCCCCGAGCAAATCCTCCATCGCGTTGCCCATGGCGTTTCCTGCGCCTTCGCCCAAGGCGCCGCCGGGCATCTTGCCAGTGAGCTGCCCGAGCATCGCCGTGACGGCGGGCATCGCCCAATCGGGCATGGGCCGGGAGTGCTCATCGCCGCTCGGAGCGAGCAGTCTGTCGAGCTCATCGTCACTCATTCCAGTCGCGTCAGACATCACTTTCCCCTGAGTCGCTGAGCCAAAGGCAGATGTCACTATGTGTAACCGGCACAGTTGGCTTCACGAGCGGTGCCCGGTTTAGGCTCGGGCAGCCAGTTCCTGGAGGGCCTCTCCCGTCAGGCGGTAGACAGTCCAGCCGCTCCGCGGCCGCGCCCCCAGTTTGTCGTAGAAGCCGATGGCCGAGTCGTTCCAGTTCAGCACCGACCACTCCAGGCGTCCGCACCCGCGCTCCTGGGCCAGGCCCGCCAGTTGAGCGAGCAGCTTGAGACCCACTCCCCTACCGCGCTGCTCGGGTCTGACAAAAAGGTCCTCCAAGTAGAGGCCAGGCCGGCCGAGGAAGGTCGAGTAGGTGTGGAAGAACAGCGCGAAGCCCAGCGGCTCCCGCTCCTGCTCAGCGATCAGCACCTCGGCATAGCGCTGTTCGCCGAAAAGCGTGAGGCGCAGGTCGGCTTCGGTCATCACCACCTCCCGCGCAAGGCGTTCATATGCCGCCAGCTCCCGGATGAAGCCGGCGATCAGTGGCACGTCCTGCTCGGTGGCGCTGCGAACGGTGACGCTCACACTTTCTCAGTCACGCGGTACTCCAGGTACTTGCCCAGGAGCAGCCGAGTGTGCGCCTCCAGGGCGGGCAGGACGCTCAGCATCAGGCCCACCACCGGGTAGCTGAAGTACTGCAGGTAGATGAGAAAGCGCCGAGCCCGGCTCCAGTGCGCTGGTTTGGGCGGCAGCATCAGGTGCTCGAGCGCTATGAGCGCCAGAACCGTCGACAGGGTGGTTGTCAGGATGGCGAGGCTGTAGATCCAGAGATGCTGGCCCAGATCGGTCAGGGAGAAGTCGACGCTTGCGTACACCGGGATCGACGCCCCGAACATGAGGAGGATCGGCAGGAAGATCCAGTTCAGGTGGTTCAGGTAAAGGTTGAGGAAGCGCCGCAGGCGCGCCGCCAGCGGAATCTCGGGGTGGTTGAACAAGCGCTTGAGCACGTAGGGGATGTCGGTGATGCCCCAGGACCAGCGCTTGATCTGGTTGTACTGATTCAGGTGGGTGGCGGCGTAGTCGCGCGACTGCGGTGAATCTCCGTAGAGCGGCAGATAGCAGGACACCACCTTGAATTTCGTGCCGAATGTGAAGAACGACTTCCAGTAGAAGCGGGAGTCTTCAGGGATGACGTCCTTGTCCCAATAGCCGACATCGTGCACGAACTTCAGGCTGCACGTGTAGCTGGAGAAGGCCACCAACCGGTGCGGCTGGGAGTGGAGGAACATCTGCCACTGCGTGGTGCTGGCGGACATGACGCGGACAGCTGTGGGCACCTGCCAGATGTTGTTGTGGAACATGGGCACCGGCTGCCAGATGACAGTTTCCCGGTCAGGATGGCGCGCGTGGTGCCAGCTGATCCAAGCGAAGTACTGGGGGTGGACGCGGTAGTCGGAGTCCAGGTCGGTGATGAGCACCTGTCGGAGGTCATAGCCGAGCTTGCCGAGACGCTTCACCATGTCCTTGCCGCCATGGTTCATGGCCGCCGACTTGCCGGGAACCAGCGGCGGCTCCATCGGGTCCTTGATGTGGAAGAAGCCGGCGAAGTGGTCGCCGAAGGTCTCCTGCAGGCGCGCAACGTTGACCCAGCCGGCCTTATCGTCCACCCGCGTGATGACGCCGACCAGCTTCAACTCCTTCGGATAGTTGGCTTCCGCGATGGCCCGCACGGTCCTCTCCAGCACCGCGTAGGGCTCCGTGTAGGTGGGAATGACGCTCAGGTGGTGATAGGAGAGCGGGTCGACCACGCCTTCAGGGACAGGCTGCCGGCAAAGCTCCAGCCAGTCAGTCGCCATGTCACGCCGCATGCGCACGTAGGTGGACCAGATGCCAGTGATGACCATGAAGGAGCGAACGAACCAGTAGAGATCGAAAACCAGCACGGCGATGGCCACCGCGAAAGCTCCGTTTGAGGCGAACACGATGGGGATCCAGGCAGGGGCCAGCAGGAGGATCCAGGTGCTGCCGCCGGGGATCGCTTCCAGCAGACGATCGCCCGCCTGGCGCAGGGGCGAGGGCTGGGGCGGCGCCAACGGCCTGGCTACAGTGGACATCCGGCCCGATTATGCAGCGGCCTCAGGTCTCCACCGGCAGGAATACCTCGACCACCTGGCCGCTTTTACTGGTCATGAGCAACCTCCCCAAGTTCGAAGAGGCAACCTTCGACGACACAGTCCTCAAGTCAGACAAGCCGGTCCTGGTGGACTTCTACGCCGACTGGTGTGGGCCCTGCCGCATGATGGCCCCGGTGATCGACCAGCTGGCGAGTCAGTTCGAGGGCAGGATCACAGTCGGCAAGCTGGACGTGGACCACGCCCAGAGCATCGCCATGCGCTATGGCGTCATGGGCATCCCCACGCTGGGCGTCTTCAGCGCCGGCAAGCTGGTGGATCGACTCACCGGCTATCCGGGCCCCGGCGCGGTCCGCGCGTTCGTGGAGAAGCACGCAGCTCAGCCGGCTCAGCCCTAACGTTGACGGCCGGTTTGGCCGGCCGTCTTGTCGGTCGAGCTGCGCAGTTGGCAGGTCGCCCAGCATTCGATAATGGGCTGAGCGTGCCCGCCTACCTCCTCGCCAACGTCAGAGTCACCAATCCGGAAGCCTATGCCGAGTACAGCCGGCAGGTGCCTGCCACCGTCGCCGCGCACGGCGGCCGCTTTCTGGTCAGGGGTGGCCCGGGCGAGGTGGTGGAGGGAGAGTTCTCGCTCCAGCGGCTGGTCATCATCGAGTTCCCTGACCGCGATCGGCTCCGAGCCTGGTACGACTCCCCCGAGTACCAGGCGATCTACCCATCCGGCAGGCGAATGGTGAGTCGACAATTGTCTTCCTGGACGGTTATTCAGACCCCGAACTGGGCGCTCGGGCCTGATATCAGCCGGCACCTGCGGCATCCGGGCGTCAGGCGCTGGGCGAGCCTAAGGGGGTGAACTGGCCGGTGTCGACGCCGCTCTCGGCACGGATCACATGCATCACAGCGTTGATCAGCGCCAGATGGGTGAAGGCCTGGGGGAAGTTGCCCAGGTGACGGCCGCTCCGGGCGTCGATCTCCTCCGCATAGAGCTGGAGCGGACTCGCGTACGAGAGCAGCTTCTCGCAGAGCTGACGGGCGCGAGCGACCTCGCCGATCTCGACCAGCGCCGAGACCAGCCAGAAGGAGCAGATGGCGAAAGTGCCCTCTTCGCCGCTGAGCCCGTCGTCTGTCTCCTCGACCTTGTAGCGCAGCACCAGCCCGTCCACTGTGAGCTCATCGGCGATGGCGAGCACCGTCGCCTTGATCCGAGGATCGTCCGGGGCGAGGAAGCGCAGCAGCGGGATCAGCAGCACTGACGCATCCAGCGCCTTGGTTTCGTAGTGCTGGACGAAGACCCCGCGCTCGTCGACGGCATGCTCGCAGATGTCCGCGTGGATTTCGTCAGCGATCTTCTGCCAGCGCGCTGCCAGGTCCGTGTCGGCGTGCAGCTCGGCCAGCCGGGCGCCCCGGTCCAGGGCGACCCAGCACATGACCTTGGAGGAGGTGAAGTGGCGCGGCTCACCACGCACCTCCCAGATGCCCCGGTCAGGCTTCTGCCAGTTCGCTATGGCAGCTTCGACGGCCCTCTTCAGGATCGGCCAGACCAGCTCGGGCAGATAATCGCGGGAGCGGGTGTGCAAGTAGACGGAGTCGAGCAGCGCTCCCCAGACGTCGTGCTGCCGCTGGCTGTAGGCGCCGTTGCCCACCCGCACCGGTCGCGCCCCCTCGTAGCCGCTCAGATGGTCCAGGGTCCGCTCGTCCAGCTGTTTCTCCCCGCCGATGCCGTAGAGGATCTGGACGTCGTCAGACTCCTTGGCGACGTCCGCCGTGAAGTAGAAAAAGTCGTTAGCCTCGCGGGCGAAGCCGAGCGTGTAAAGCCCCCAGAGCATGAACGTGGAGTCGCGGATCCAGGTGTAGCGGTAGTCCCAGTTGCGCTCGCCACCTGGAGTCTCAGGCAGCGAGGTGGTTGCCGCCGCCAGCACGGCCCCGGTGGGGGCGTAGGTCAGGCCTTTCAAAGTCAGGGCGCTGCGCTGCAGGTAGCTCTGCCAGGGATGTTCGGGAAAGATGCCGTGGTTGATCCAGCCGCGCCAGAAGTTGGCGGTTCGCTCGATCCGCTGAAAGGCCTCCTCGGCGGTCCTCGGCGGCGGGTGCTCGGCCAGGAACTCGTCCGACGCCGAGAACTGCGAACGCGGCCAGCAGAGCGCTGCGAAGGCGGTCTCGCCCTCGCGCAGGGTCTTGGTGGCGTGGGCGCCGGGCCCCTCGAAGCCTACGCGCAGGTCGGTCACCAAGCGCAGGGGAACGTCCGTCTTCCCGCCGGTGGCAACCGCCTCGTCGTAGCCAGGCCCCGCATAGGACCAGCTGGCGCCCGTCTCACCGTAGTTGAAGACAGGCTCGCAATCGAGGCTCAGCTCGACGGTGCCGATGATGCAGCGGGCGGTGCGCACCAGCATGTGCTCCGCCTCGTGGTCGGTCGGCGGCCGGCGGTGGGTCCCGGAGCGCCGGTGTTCGTGGTACCAGGGACCCAGGCAGAGCGCGTCGCGGATGATCAGCCAGCCGGTGCGAGTACGCCAGGTGGTCTCCAGGACCAGGGTGCCGGGGAGATAGCGGCGGCCGGCCGGAACCATCGACCCGCTGGGTCCGAACCGGAAGCTGCCGGCCGCCCTGTCGAGCATGGCGCCAAAGACGCTGGGACCGTCAGGCCGGGGCAGGCAGAGCCACTCCACGCGGCCGCCGGGGGCGAGGAGCGCGTTGACCTCGCAGTCCGACAGGAAGGCGTACTCGGCGATCGGAGGATAGGCGCTGGCGGTGGGCATCGCCTCTACGCCGGCGAGGCCCTGAACCTGGGCCACCTCCTGAAGCTGGCCAGCAGCCTGCTCACCGTCGACGGGATGGCCGGCCGCCTTCAACGGCGTGCTCATCTTTTCGCTTCTCTCGGCTCCCACGCGCCGATCATAACTGCGGTGACCCCGAAGCGCCAGTCCTCCGGTTTAAAGGTCCAGTCGCCAGCGGCAGGGCTGAGAGAGTGGCAGCTGCCGATGCCTAGTCGGGCCGCCAACCCCATCTCAGCGAACCGCTCAAGAGATCTCCCACTCTTGCCAATCGTCAGGTCGAAAGGCGGGGTTCATCCCGGCCGGTTCACGGCGTCCGGGACGACACCGCAACGGCGGCTTCAAGGCGACCAAACCAACTACGGCAGCTGCAGGCGGTTCGGCACCGGCCGGGTGGGGTTCTGGAAGGGGAGGCCAGCCTCCCCTTGCCTTCCTGCCTCCCCTTGCCCTAATGTCCCCACATCTCGCGCTGCTGGTGCTGCACTGTCGCCGCGCCGTGCTCGCCGGTCCTGATCCGGACGGCGTCCTCGACGCCGATTACAAAGATCTTGCCGTCACCCACTTCGCCTGACTCACCGGTGCGGGCGGCAGCTGCCATCTTATCGATCACGACTGGCACAATCTCCTGCCGCATCACGGCTTCGACCTTGAGCCGGGGCCTGAGTGAGATGTTCACCGAGGTACCGCGATAGCGCTCTGTGTAGCCGCGCTGGGCGCCACAGCCTTTCACCTCCGTCACCGTGACGCCCGATACGCCGCATTCATCGAGCACGTCTTGGACTGCCTGGAGATGCTCGTGCCGGATGATCGCGATGACCATCTTCACGCCGGTTCCACCTCCTGCCGCTCCGCCTCTCTCAGCTTGACGCGCCGACTGCTCAAAGCTTCCTGACCGGCAGGGCGGTAGGCACCGCCCGGCACTGGCATGAACGCCTCGGGATAGCCCCACATGCCGTGCTCGCTGATGTCCAGGCCGTCAAGTTCGTCGTGAGCTTCCGCTCTCAGGCCGACAGTTCGCTTGATGAGCCAGAAGATTCCGTAGCTGAGTCCGAAGGTGACCAGGAAGGAGCCCGCCACAGCCACCGCCTGAGCGCCCAGCTGATGCACGCTGCCTGTGTAGAAGAGGCCGCCCTCACCGACACCGTTGAACTTGGCCAGCGCCGGGACTGTGAAGAGTCCGCAGGAGAGAGTGCCCCAGATTCCCGCCAGACCGTGGGCGGAGAGACAGCCGACCGGATCGTCGAGCTTCTTGTCGATGAGCGGGATCGCCACCACCACTATGGTGCCGGCAACTGCGCCGATGACGATGGCCGCCCAGGGCTCGACGTAGCCCGAGGGCGCTGTGATGGCGACCAGCGCAGCTATCGCGCCGTTTCCGATCATGCCTACATCGAGCGTCCGGCTGGTCAGATAGATGCCCAGCAGCGCCGCCAGGGCGCCGGCGGAGGCCGCCAGCTGGGTGGTTATGACCACGTCGGCAAAGTGCAGGTTCACGGCATTCAGGGTGGAGCCTGGGTTGAAGCCGAACCAGCCGAACCAGAGGATCAGCACCCCGAGCTGGGCCAGGGGCATGTTGTGACCGGGGATGGCGTTCGGCCGGTGGTCCTTTTCGTACTTGCCCAGCCGCGGACCGAGCAGCAGTAGCCCGGCCAGCCCGGCGGTGGCGCCCGTCAGGTGGACAACTGTGGAACCGGCGAAGTCCTGTGCGCCCAGTGTGGCCTGGAGGAAACCGCCGCCAAAGAGCTGGTGGCTGATGAGCGGATAGATGATGGCAGCGAACGGGATGCCGAAGAGCACGTAGACGATGAACTTTGTGCGCTCGAGCATGGTGCCCCAGACGATCGCCAAGGAGACCGCGCAAAAGACGAACTGGAACATGAACTTGGCTGCGGCGGGGGCTGTGCTGCCCGACATGGCGGGAAGGTTCAGCGTCGAACCGGGCGAGAAGGTGGGAAAGAAGTTGCTGCCGCCGATCAGGGGAAAGAGCCAGGTGGCGGCCGCCCCGAAGGCCAGCGCAAAGCCGACAGCCCAGTAGGAGAGCGCTGCGACACTGAAATTGGTGATGACCTTGGCCACCACCGTGCCCACGTTCTTCATGCGGCTGAAGCCGACTTCCAGCATCGCAAAGCCCGCCTGCATGAACATGACGAGCACTGCGGCGACCACCACCCAGACGGTGTCGGCGCCCACGCTCGCGGCCTGAGCGACCTGGCCCGGGTCCTGGGCGGCAGCCTGGACGTTGAGCGGGAAGGCGAAGAGGAGTACGAGCGGCAGCAGGAGCACTTTCCAGGCTTTCATGGCCGCACAGTAACCTAGCGGGTCGGGGGCTGGTTGCGGTCTATTCACACAGCTTTCCGACCGCGAAGTTGGTTCAAACGCATGATGGGCTGTGGGGGTTGCCCTCTAGCGACACCGCCTCGCGGGGCGGACCGCCGTCAGTCGACTGTCTGGTTGCTGGCTGGTGGTCGGTAGTGCTGGAAGGCGGCAACCCAGTTGCTGGCGATGTCGTGGCGGGCCTGCTCCAAGGGCAGCCCGCCAAAGCAAACGCGGCCGTAGAGGTAGTACTCGAGGTCGTCCTTCCGCTGGGAGCCCCAGTATCCCGCTCGTGGCTGGGGCCAGAGGTTGCGGGTGTCGGTCGGGCTACCGCCCAACCCAAGTGGGATCAGGTGATCCTCCTGGTAGTCAGAGGCCTTGCCGGGGCGCCCATACTCCCGCATCTGCTGCTTCTTCAGCTGGTCTGTGTAGGCAGGCGGCGGCCTGACAGTCTTGGTGTAGCCGCCCACACAGACAGTGGTCTTCAGCGTTTGCTGGGTCACCTTGGCATCGGCCATGCCAGGCGTCAGGTCCGGGTTTGGCAAATCCTCGGGAGGCACCACGGTAGGCGCGGTGGGCGCCGCCACAGGCGCATGGGCCGCCGTCCACTCCTGATAGCCGATGCCCGCCACCACTGCTACGATCAGGAGACCGACCAGAAGGCCGACCAGCTTCCCCACTGCCAAAGTGTGACCCAGCGGTGACGCAGGCATGCCCTCGGGACGACCTGCCGCAATCGCCTCCAAACCTTAGTTGGATGGTTTAACTAGTGCGGAGCCGGTCTTCTCTGTGTGCCTCGTACACAGAGAAGAATCCTCCGACAGCCTAGCCTGAAGGCTGGCGAGCAAACAGCTCGCCGGCCCACCATGTGTCCCAGGAGATGCCGATGGCTATCGACGTAGAAGCGAAGAGAGAGACCAGCCCCCGCGACGTACTGCAGAAGGCTCGCGCAGCGGGCGTCCGGGTGGTCGATGTGAGGTTCGTGGACCTGCCCGGCCAGTGGCAGCACTTCAGCCTGCCCCTCAGTGCTCTCGACGAGGAGGCCTTCCAAGAAGGCCTGGGCTTCGACGGCTCCAGCATTCGCGGCTTCCAAGCCATCAACGAGAGCGACATGCTTCTCATGCCCGATCCTGACACAGCGACCATCGACCCGGTTCTGAAGGTGCCGACCATGTTCATCATCTGCGACGTGGTCGATCCGGTGACGCGGGAGCCGTACAGCCGCGATCCTCGCTTCGTGGCCAAGAAGGCTGAGTCCTACCTCCGCCAGACTGGCATCGCCGACGTCAGCTACTTCGGCGCCGAGGCGGAGTTCTACATCTTCAACAGCCTGCGCTTCGATCAGAACGCGAACAGCGGCTACTACTTCATCGACTCGGAGGAGGGCATCTGGAACTCCGGCCAGGATGGCGGCGCTCCCAACCTGGGTTACCGGCCGCGCTTCAAGGAAGGTTACTTCCCGGTGCCGCCGACCGACAAGTTCCAGGATCTGCGTTCAGAGATCATGCTCAAGCTGATCGACGCCGGCATCGACGTGGAAGTCCAGCACCACGAGGTGGGCACCGCCGGCCAAGCGGAGATCGACCTCCGCTTCAACTCCCTCACGAAGTCGGCCGATACGATGCTCGTCTACAAGTACATAGTCAAGAACGTCTGCCAGCAGCATGGCTATGTGGCGACTTTCATGCCCAAGCCGCTCTTTCAGGACAACGGTTCAGGCATGCACTGTCACATGAGCCTCTGGAAGGACGGCGAGACGCTGATGCACGACGCCGACCAGTACGCCGGCCTGAGCGACCTCTCCCGCTGGTACATCGGCGGCCTGTTGAAGCACGCCCCCGCCCTGCTCGCCTTCTGCGCGCCCACCACCAACTCCTACCGGCGCTTGGTACCCGGCTACGAGGCACCGATCAACCTGGTCTACTCCCAGCGCAACCGTTCAGCCTGTGTGCGCATCCCGGCTTACTCGCAGAGCCCCAAGGCCAAGCGGCTGGAGTTCCGCTCGCCCGACCCCAGCGCCAACCCCTATCTCGCCTTCGCGGCGATGCTGATGGCAGGATTGGACGGCATCCAGCGCAAGCTGGAGCCGCCTGCCCCCGTGGACAAGGACATCTACGAGCTGGAGGGCGAGGAGAAGGCAGCCATAGCCAACGTGCCAGGCTCGCTGGGCGAGGCGCTGAACGCGCTCGAGGCCGACCATGAGTTCCTGCTCCAGGGCGACGTGTTCACCGCCGACCTGATCGAGACCTGGGTCGAGTACAAGCGTAAGCGCGAAGTCGACCAGGTGGCGCTGCGGCCGCATCCCTGGGAGTTCTTCCTCTACCACGACGCCTAGGCACTGAGCGGATCAGCCCTGCGCCTCAGCGGAAGGCCGGGGCTGTCGGCGTGCAAGCGGTTTGGGCGGGCGGCCCCAAGCTGCCCCCCGTACGTTCGGGAGCGCTAGCGCAGGTCGACCTGGACGAATTGTTCTTCGCCGGCCATCCGGCGCCAGCGGGCGCGCAGCGCGGCCGGGCTGCCGGTCTGACTGCGGTGCAGCAGCCGGGCGCGGATCTTTTCCTCCAGCTCGTCCCGCACGTCGACCACCAGCCCGGCGCCGGTTCCGGCGAAGAGCCACGCTTCGGCGGTCTCATGGGGCGCTCCCAGCTCCGGGTACCAGAGCCGGTCGCGCGCGCAGGGCCAGGCCGCGTCCAGGGCCACGCGGCCCACGGCCCGGTGGTCGGGGTGCTGGCGATATCCCGGCGTCGGGTCGAAGGTGAGCAGCACCTCGGGCCGGCTGCGCCTGATCTCCCGCACGAGCTCACGCCGCAGCTCGAGGGACTCCACCACCTCCGCGTCAGGGTGCCGCAGGAACTCGACCCGGCCCGCCCCGAGGACGGTGGCGGCCGCCAGCTGCTCGCGCTCTCGAGTTGCGGCCAGCTCGGCGCTGGTCGCTTCGGGCTCATGGCTGCCCTTGTCGCCCGATGTGACCAGGACGAAGTCGACCAGGGCACGCCGCCCGGTCAACCGGAGGACCGTGCCGGCGCAGAAAAAGTCGATGTCGTCCGGGTGGGCGACGATGCAGAGGGCACGCCGCACCCGGGGGTCGTCGGGCCCGCTGAATTTGGAACGCTTGGCCAAGGCTTGGGACGATATTGTGACGAGAGTTGCTGCGGACGACGCTGAACCTTGACGAAGATGATCATCTGGCCCACCACAGTGGGCGGACCGAACCCGGCGAGCGGAGGCCGGGCTGCGGCAGTCAAGCGGTTTCGGCCAGCCTTCCCGCGACGCGGCCGGTGGACTCGATCACCTGGTCGATCTCGGCGTCGCTGAGACAGGTGGGCAGCGCCGCCATCAACCGCGGCGCGAACATGACACCCTCGTTCATCATGGCGAGGAAGAACTCGCGGCTCAGCTTCTTATCGGCCGCCGCGAGCGAGCGGTAGTCGCGGACCGGCCGGCTGCTGAAGTGGATGTTGAGCAGCGAGCCGGCACAGTTGACCTGGGCGGCCAAATCCTGGCTGTCGAAGGCCTCCTGGAGCCCGGCCCTGAGCCTCTCCCCCTTCCGCTCAAGCTCGGCGAAGACGGGCTCGGTGAGCTCTCGCATCCCGGCCAGCCCAGCTGCCATGCCCAGCGGATTGCCGTTGTAGGTGCCCCCCTGCGGGAGCGAGGCCGGGCGGCTGGGATCGAGCAGGGCCATCACATCGGCCCGGCCGCCGAAGGCTGCGACAGGCAGTCCGCCGCCGATGATCTTGCCCATGGTCGTCAGGTCCGGGATCACGCCATAGCGCGCTTGAGCGCCCCCGTAGGCCACCCGAAGCGAGATGATCTCGTCGAAGATCAGCAGGATCCCGTGCCGGCTGGTCACCTCGCGCAGCCGCTCCAGAAAGCCTGGCTCGGGCGCTATCACGCCGCCGGAGCCGAGGATGGGCTCGACGATGACTGCCGCCAGCTCGGCGGCGTGCCGGGTCAGGATGGCGGCGGCCGCATCGGGATCGTTGAAGGGCAGCACTACCGTCGCGGCCACCGCGGCCGCGGGGGTGCCCGACGAGTCAGCGACCGGGCGCGGCTCACTGGCGGGGCCGGCCAGCTCTGGCTCGGGATGGGTCGAGACCTCGGCGAAGTCATGGGTCCCGTGGTAGCCGCCCTCGCAGCGGGCGGTCTTCGGCCGGCCCGTGAATGCCCTGGCCAGCCGCAGGGCGAACATGGTCGCCTCAGTGCCTGAGCTGCAGAAGCGGATGCGCTCGACGGAGGGCACACGGTCGCAGAGAAGGGCCGCCAGCTCGACCTCGAGCGGATTCGTGGCGGCAAAGCCTGTCCCTTGGGCAGCCTGCTCCCTGATCGCCGCCACGATCGCGGGGTGGGCGTGGCCCAGGATCATGGAGGAGTAGTTGCAGATCAGGTCCAGTCGCTCGACGCCGTCCACGTCCCAAACTCGCGCACCCTGGCCGCGCTCGATGTAGATCGGATAGGGCTCGACATAGGTGGTGGTCCGCGTCGTCCCGCCCGGCATGAGCGCTCGGGCCCGCTCGGCCAGCTCGCGGGATCGGGGGCTGCGGCGCCTGTACTCGAGCTCTGCCTCAGTGGTCATCAGCCCAGCATGGCAGGGCCGGGCGGTGGCGCTGGCTCCTGTTGAATAGTGCCGCCGCAGATGGTGGGAACGGCGCCGCCTCGCGGAAGCGGCGCCGTCCAGGGGAGGGTTCCCTACGAAGTTGCTGGTGCCAGTGCCGGTTCTCTGACGCGACCCTTGTCACGAACCGACCGCAGCAAGCCCAGGGCGAGGCCGACCAGAGCTGCATAGACGGGGACTGCCTGAACAGTACCCAGGAGCCGAAGACCAGGCAGCGGCACATTGCTGAGAAACAGGAGGGCCGCGGTGGCCATGAAGGCCCAGCCGATCCAGCGCGCGTAGACGCCAGCCCGCAAGGTGGCGATTCCGAACAGGACGCAGCCGACGACTTCCGCAAGCTCGGTGACAAGTCAGGTCACGATAAGACCCCCGGGCGGGCGGCTCGCGATGGCCGGGGGCAGATTCGGGATGAGCAGGGCGTTGGCCATGTCCGAAGCGACTCCAAAGACGAGGATCACCAGCGCCAGCAGGACGTAGCCGGCCACGCCCAGAATGCCGGCCCGCTGTGCCTGGCGGCCGACGGCCACCGGCAGGCAGATGATCACGAAGAGGTTGCCGAGGAACGCGACCAGCGCGCCCGCCACCGTGACTGTCGCCGTCGCCTGGTGCCCGGGCAGGGTCTGGAGGACATCCGCCACCCCTGCCACAGTGGCGCTGACGAGCAGCCCGATCCCCGCCGCTCGATTGATCTGTACCTGTGTCATTCCGACGTACCTCCTGGATGATGCTGCCGCCGCGCCGAGGCTCTGCAGAACGTGGCCAAGCACGCCCCCGCCGCAAACGCGGCGGTCAAGCTCACCGCCCGGGAAGGGTGGCTCGGCTTCGAGATAGTCGACGACGGCCAGGGCTTCGACGCCTCGGTGGCAGCGTCAGGCACCGGCCTGCAGAATATGCGCGACAGGCTTGAGGCTCTCGGCGGCCGGCTCGAGGTGCGCACCGGGCCCGGGGGCACTACAGTCACGGGTTCGGTGCCCATCGAGTCGGATCCCCGCCCCTAGCTCTCACTGGGCGGCTCCACCCGGTCATGCGACAAGGTCGCCGGACAGTTGCCTCCTACACGCGCCCGGACTTACGATTCCGGAGATGGCATTCCAGGGCTGGAAGGGTGACTTCGTCGGCTTCTTCCGCGGCCTGGAGCTCGACAACTCCAAAAGCTACTTCGAGGCGCATCGCGAGCAATACGAGCGCGACGTGCGCAAGCCGATGGAGGAGCTGGTCGCCGAGCTCACACCGCTCCTCGGTCCAGCCAAGGTCTTCCGGATCAACCGCGACCTCCGCTTCTCAGCCGACAAGTCGCCCTACAAGACCAACCTCGCGGCAGTCGTCGGCCCCCTCTACATCCACCTTGACGCCCGTCTCTTCTACCTAGCCACCGGCGCGCACATGCCGAGCGGCGCGTGGCTGACGCGCTACCGGCAGGCGGTCGCCGGAGACGCCGGCGCGGATCTCGCCCGCCGCGTGGCAAGGATGCGCGCCGCCGGCCTCAATGTGGGCGGCAATGAGCTCAAGACGGCGCCGCGCGGATACGCCGCCGACCACCCCCGCATCGAGCTGCTGCGCTGGCGCGAGGTGGGCGTTGGCAGGCGCTTCCAGCTCGAGCCCTGGATCGCGACGCCGGCGGTGAAGGACCGCGTGATCGCCACCTGGGAGGCGATGCGTCCGCTCGCCGACTGGCTGTCGGAGCACGTGCCCCAGGTATAGAGCGAGACCCAACCCGTCGCCCCGCCGGCTCAGCTCTGAACGAGCACCCCCCGCCTCAGGCGCCCAGCATCGCGTGAGCCCGCAGCGCGATGGCAACTGCCACGCGGGTTTCCGGGTCGCTCAGCGAGAGTCCTGTCAGCTTTTCGATCCGCTTCACCCGGTAGTTGATGGAATTGATGTGGATGCCCAGGGCGCGGGCGGCGGCGCGGCGCACCCAACGGGCCGCGGCCAGAGCTTCCAGCGTCTCCAGGAGCGGCGTATCACGTGATTCGGCGTAGGTCAGCAAGGAGCCGAGCACATCGCTGACGAACCCGCGCAGGGCCTCCGGTGACTGCACCTCCAGCAGTAGGCGGAAAGCGCCCAGCGACCTGTAGGTGGTCACCTGGCTCCGAGCGCCGGCCCGGCGTGTCAGCCGCAGCGCCTGCCGTGCCTCAACGTGAGATCGCGCCAGCTCGGAGACCGAGCCGGCTAGGTTGCCGACGCCGGCCGACGCCGTGACCGGTTTCAGCACGGGGGCGGCCGCGGCTCGAAGGTGCTCGGCCAGCTTCTCGGCGGCAAGCAGATCCGGCGTCTGCTCCCCCGGCGCCAGGACGACTGCCCCTGTCGAGCGCACCATGGCCAGGCCGCCCATGAGACGGCGCTTGAGGACTTCTCCCAGAGCGGCATCCAGGCGATCCTGCCGGGCGGGGTCGTTGCGGCCCGAATCGACCGCCTGGTCGTCAGGCTCGATCACTATCACCCACGCGCTGTGCGGAAGCCGGTGGCCCAGGCGCTCCGCCTGAGCGGCCAGCCGTTCCATCTCATCCTCGGCCAGGCCTCCAGCCAGCACCTCCTCGACCAGATCGCCACGCAGCCGTCTCTCCACCTCGGCCGCGGCACGCTCCTTGGAAAGCTCCAGTGCCAGGACTGTGGAGCCGTGCTCCAGCGCGCGCCGGCGTCCCTCCTCGTCGAGCACCTGCTCAGGCACCGCGACCGCGAGGAGGCCCAGCAGATCGGCGCCCGCCCGCACGGGAACCACGTCCAGCGGCCGCGGCGGCCGCCCGGCGTGGATTCGGAACTCGCGAGCGCCGGAGCTCAACAGGCTCACTGGCACGGTGAGCCGGCCGGGCAGCCCGTCACTGCTGTCGCCTGCGCCCCGGACCCGAAAGCCGCCGAGAGAGTAGAGGGCGGCCCGACCGCTGGCCAGCGCCCCCACGGCTTCCAGGATGGCCGGGATCCCGGCGCCCTCCAGCGAGAGCCGGGTGAAGCGCTCGTGCACGTCATGGGAGAGCTGGATCTCCCGCAGCTGTTCCTCCAGGCGCCGCTGCAGCTCGCTTCGCTCCAGGATCCCGGCGACCTGGCCAGCTATGGCCTGCAGGAAGTCCACGTCGCCTTCTGTGAAGTCCCGGCGCTCGACCGACTGCACGTTCAGCACGCCGACCAGGCGTGGACCTGACTCGATGGGCACCGAGAGCATGGAGTGAAAGCGCTCCTCGTCTAGCCCCGGGACCCACTTCCAGTGGGCGTCCTTAGCCACCTCGGCGACCAGCCTCGGCTGGCGGCTCTGCGCGACCCAGCCGGTGATGCCCTGCCCCAGCGGCAGGATGGAGCGCCCGATCATTCGCTCGTTGAGCCCGTTGGTGGCCGTCAGGACCAGCTCCCGCCCTGACTGGGAGAGAAGGTAGAGGGTGCAGACGTCGGTGCCCATGGCCGAGGTGGTTTCGCGGATGATGAGGGAGAGCAGCTCCTCCGAGTTGACTGTCGCGGCCGCCTGGCGCGACAACCGCTGCAGGAACTCGAGCTCCCGCAGGGCGAAGTCAACCTCGGCTCCAGAGGCGGCCGTGCGCCGCTGGCTCAACTTGGCCATGAGGTACATGTTGACCCAGGTAGTCCGCTGCCGGGCGTTGGCTGCCTTGGTGCGGGTCAGGATCGGGCAGTGCCGGCCTCACAGGATCCGAGCGCAGACCGCTGAGTACCAACGATTGCTGCAATCACAGAGGAGGCTTGGTGCCCGAGGCAGGACTCGAACCTGCGGCCAACCGCTTAGGAGGCGGTTGCTCTATCCCCTGAGCTACTCGGGCTCATTCAGAGCGGCTCGACCTCTTATCAGAGCGGCCTCAAAGGCTACCGGTTTCAGCCGGCCGCGCCAACACCCGGCGGAGACCACCTTGCGAGAGCCTTCGGCCGATGATTGAGCCCGCGCGGTCGGGAAGTGAGAGGATCGTCGGATGAGGCTCGCCATCGTCTCCGACATCCATGGCAACCTGGCCGCGCTGGAGGCGGTGATCGCAGATCTCGAACGCCAGGGCCCGGACCTGGTGGTGCACGGCGGCGATCTCGCTCTCAACGGCCCTCGTCCCGTCGAGGTGCTCGACAGGGTGCGTGCCCTGGGCTGGCCTGGGGTCGTGGGCAACACCGACCAGGCGCTCCGGGCACTGCCTCCGTCACTTCCGGACAGCGCACTCGCGGCATTCGAGGAGATGGCGGCCGCGACCGCGCGATGCTCGGTCAAGAGCGTGTCGCCTGGCTGCAAAGCCTTCCCATGGAGTGGCGACGCGACAGCGAAGTAGCGCTCGTCCACGCGGTCCCAGGCGACACTTGGAAAGGCGTGATGCCTGACGCGCCCGAGGAGGAACTCCGCGGCTTCTACGGTCCACTCGGCGCTGGCCTGGCCGTCTACTGTCACATCCACCGACCGTACATTCGGCGGCTGCCGACCTTGACCGTAGCCAACGCCGGCAGCGTGGGGCTGCCCTACGATGGCGACGCCGGTAGCTCCTACCTGATCATCGAAGACGGCGAGCCAAGCGTTCGCCGAGTGGAGTATGACCTCGATCGGCACCTCGCCGACCTGAAGGCGTCCGGTTATCCGACGGCGCGCTGGCTGGCCGAGCAGGCTCGCACCGCCAGGGGCGGCTTCCCGAAACTGGACTGAGCGGCCGGGTGCCGCCAATGCTGGCCACCGGGCGGCATGGCCGCGCTAACTTAGAGGGGTGGCCGAAACCTATGAGCTTGGACCGACCGATGGCCGGCTGACGGTTCGCACCTTTCGCGAGGGAGTCGCCGCGCGGGTGGGACACGACCTCGTCATCGAGGTGACGCGCTGGAGCGCGGTGGCGTCTGTCGATCAGTCGCAACCCGACAAGTCCAGTCTGACCTGCAAGGCGGATGCGCGATCGCTGGAGGTTCGGGAGGGCACGGGCGGCGCCAAGGCGTTGACTGATAAAGACCGCCGAGACATCAAGGGAAACATCGACAAGCTGCTTCAGGTGGATAGATTTCCTGAGGTCAACTTCGCCTCCCAGCGGGTGGCGGAACAGGCCGGAAATGGTTATGTGGTGGAGGGTGAGCTCGAGCTGGCGGGAAGCCGCCAGCCGCTCAGGCTGGAGCTTACTGCCCGGCCGGGGGGTGGATTCCACGCCCGCTGCACGCTGGTTCAAAGCGAGTGGGGCATCAAGCCCTACAGAGGGTTCATGGGCGCCCTCAAGGTGAGGGACGCGCTCGAGTTGCAGGGCGAGGTTCGGCTGCCGGAGCGCTGAGTGCGATCAGGCAGCGCGTCGAGTGAGTTCTCAAGAGGACTGATCGACCGCTCGGGTTACGCGAGCGAGAAATTCGCCGAAGGTTACGATCGCCACCGCCTGTCTCCGCCACCGGCCGTCCTCAAGATCTTGACCCTTGTCGCTCAGGCTGAGCGGCCGCGTCTCGTGGTCGATCTAGGTGCCGGCACAGGCCTCTCCACACGCGTCTGGGCGGGATATGCCGAGCAGATAGTGGGCATCGAGGCAAACGCGCGCATGCTCAAGTGGGCGCGGCGCGTCACGCAGGAGCCGAATATCCGTTACGTGCAGGCATTCGCGAGCAATACAGGCCTCTGCGCGGGTTCAGCCGACCTTGTCACCTGCGCGCAGGCCTTCCACTGGATGGAGCCGGCCGCTGTCCTCCGGGAGGCCGGTCGGATCCTGCGCAGTGGCGGGGTGTTCGCGGCTTACGACTACGACGTCCCCCCTGCCATCCACCCCGAAATCGATCCTGCCTTTGCCGTCCACTTCGCCGCCCGGCGACGGGCGCGCGAGCGACTTGGGCTTCAGGCGGGCTCCGCCACGTGGCCGAAGGAGCAACACCTGGAGCGCATTCGGGAGAGCGGGCTCTTCTGCTCCGCTCGGGAGATTGTGTGCCACGGCTTCCAGGAGGTTGACGCGGTGAGGGTCACCGGGCTGGCCGAGAGCCTGGGCGGACCGCGCACCATCTTCGGTGAGGCGGCGCCGGAGGTCGAGGAAACGTTCGTGCATCTGCGGGAAGCTGCCGAACGCGTCCTCGCTAACCGTTCGTGGCCGATGGTTGTCAGTTATCGGATCCGACTTGGCGTCAAGTAGTAAGGCCTTCGCGGGAGCCTGGCGGTGATTAGCGAGACACTGTGCGCTTGGGATCCGAATAACGCTCGTACTGCAGCCTGAACAATTCGATCACTCCGGCTGCGTCCTGGGCACTGGACATCCAGCAGCTGACCCAGCCAGTTTCGGGCAGCACGTGGTGAGGAGTTCCTCGACCGGCGGCAATCACATCGTCGTGTAGCTTGCGGGGCAAGGGCAGGTCGGCCAGGCGGTCGCCGTGCACGTGGCCCAATTCTTTTCGGCCGTAGCGATATTCGGTTCCGCCGAAGCGATGAGGTATAGCCTCGATGCCCGGCACAGGACGTGACCGTCTGCCTGATCAGCTCACCAGCTCCGCTCATGCTCGCCTCTCTGCTCCAAACACGACCGTCGCGCTCTCAGAGGCGCCGTTTCATGAACCACTCCCGGTATTCGTGACATTTGCCGTTTGCGTCAAACGTGAGGAGAAAAGCGTTTCCCCATTCGCCATGGCTAGAACCGTCCTCGTTGAAATATCGGGTGTAGCCCGTAGCAAACGCACGGTTCCCATCGACCAGGACGGGCCGATATGCCGTCTCGAAACGCCGAGGCATTTCCACGCCGAGCCACTCGTCGACAATAGCCTGCCGACCGTGCAGGCCTTCGTCGAAGGGGTCTGCGTAGTACGTGGCGTCGGGCGTGAACAGGTCGGCGATCAGCTCCGGCTCGTTCGCTCGCCACGCATCCACATAGAGTGCGAGCCATTGCTGGACCTGGTCCGAATTCATGATACCGTCGCGGGCCTCACGCCTTTCCCTAGGATAACAAGGCGGTTCGGGTGGGGTGCAAACATCTCATCAAGAGTCTGGGGCTGCTCAGGGAGGCTACGGGTTTCCTGGCATGTTGCCCAGCTATTTGTCGGATGGAGCAGCAGCGGGTGGACTCAATGCGGCGAGCGCGTGAATTCTCGAGACCTGTGACGAACCGCAGGCATCGTCCAGCCCTGACTGAAACTAGGGTCGCCCAGGGAGATCGCTTATTCGCTTTGGTCTTGTAAAGAATCGCCGGTTTCGCTTGCGCTACGAACATACGTTTGGTACAGTACAGATATGGAAGGGCCGCTCTGCAACGACCCCGCGGACGAGCCGGAAGCACACGCGCTCTGCGAGCTGGCCGCTCACATCCATGCCGCCACCGCTGAGTTCAGTGAACGCGTCGCCGCTTTCGATCTCAGG
>NZ_JBPCPN010000053.1:0-87502 GCF_050999135.1 Candidatus Dormiibacter sp.
CATACTTGAGTTGACCATCGTGTTCCTCCAATCAGGTTGGTAGAGCTTCCTGAAAGGATGACGCGGTGGTCATCGCCTTTTCAAGGGACTACGCGCGCCCTCGTACACCACGTGCCCGGACACTAACCACGCCAGCTGCTGGCTTCCCAGTTGGCGAGGCCCGCGTCGAGTACGAAGGCGAGGGCTACGCGGCGATCATGGGTTGGGTCCAAATCATTACGAGCAGTGCAGCTCCCGATGACGCCCGCGGTGACTACCTGTCGACCAGCCGCCTATGTTCTCTGGCTCAGGCATTCCTTTCGCCTACTTTGGGCCCCGACCAGCTTTCTTCGATGCGCCGTCCATGTCGTCGAGAGACGGTCACGTCCAGTGGCAGGCTGACTGCTTCCTTTGCTTTTGTCCAGGTGCCGTGATCCGCCCCATTGTTGCCGCGGTGCTCGGCTTTGGCTGGGGGTTTGAACTGCACGATGGCGGGATACGGCTTCGTGACCCGGCCCAGCTTGGACCATCGGCCTGGGATCAACATCTAGAGCTGCTCCGACGGGATTGTCCGGCCTGGACGGTGCTGGAAGGCTTCCAGGTCGACGAGCCGCCGAACACAACATGTTGATATGGCGTCTGTTGCAGCGGGACTCAGACTCAACGGTCGGCTTCGAGATGGCCCTGCCCTGCACGGATCAGGAAGTCTCAAGATACGAGCCAGCAGGCAACCCTCCCCGACTTGGCGATGTCAGGTCGAAAGGCCGGGTTCATCCCGGCCGGTACACGACGTGCGGCACCGAAGCCATACGCCGGGTTCACCAGGACCAGTCGGCTCTGCCTCCCTGGAGGTTCAGCAGAAACCTGGTGGGGATCTGGAAGGGGAGGCCCGCCTCCCCTTGCCCGTTAGAGCGGGATGTTGCCGTGGCGGCGAGGTGAGCGGGGGCGCTCCTTCCGCAGCGCCAGGCGCAGCGCCCGGATCAGCTCGGGGCGCGTCTGGCGGGGCTCGATGACTGCATCGACGTAGCCGCGCTCGGCAGCGACGTAGGGGTTGGCGAACTGCTCTGAGTAA
Source organism: Candidatus Dormiibacter sp. (assembly GCF_050999135.1). Lineage (NCBI taxonomy): Bacteria > Bacillati > Candidatus Dormiibacterota > Candidatus Dormibacteria > Candidatus Dormibacterales > Candidatus Dormibacteraceae > Candidatus Dormiibacter > Candidatus Dormiibacter sp. The sequence goes on from NZ_JBPCPN010000053.1 coordinate 1,052, forward strand.
TCGCTGACCAGCTGCGCCCGGCGGGCCGCCGGATCAGCCGCCGACTCCAACTGGCGGCGGAAGATGACGTTCACAGCTCCCTCCGGTCCCATCACCGCCACCTCGGCGGTGGGCCAGGCGACATTGTAGTCGGCCCTGATGTGCTTGGAGCACATGACGCAGTAGGCGCCGCCGTACGCCTTGCGCGTGATCACCGTGAGCTTGGGGACCGTCGCCTCGCTGAAGGCATAGAGCAGCTTGGCGCCGTGGCGGATGATGCCGCCGTGTTCCTGGCGCACGCCGGGCAGAAAGCCCGGCACGTCTTCGAAGACGACCAGCGGCAGGTTGAAGGCGTCGCAGAAGCGGACAAAGCGCGCCGCCTTGACCGAGCCGTCGATGTCCAGCGCCCCGGCCATGACCTTCGACTGGTTGGCCACGACGCCGACCGGATAGCCGTCCAGGCGGCCGAAGCCGACAACCATGTTCATGGCGTGGAAGGGCTGCACCTCGAGAAAGTCGCCCTGGTCCACGACCCGGGTGATCACCTCCTTGCAGTCGTAGGCCTCTTTCGGGTTGTCAGGGATAAGGGTTCGCAGGGCGGGATCAGCACGGTCCCAGGGATCGTCAGCCGCCGCCCGGGGCGGCGCCTCGTCGCAGTTCTGGGGCAGGAAGGAGAGCAGCCGGCGCACCTGGCTCAGGCACTCGTCCTCGCTCTGGGCCAGGAAGTGCGCCACGCCTGAGATGGCGTTGTGGACCTCGGCACCGCCCAGCTCGTCGAAGTCGACCACCTCGCCGGTCGTGACCCGGATCACCTCTGGCCCGGTGATGAACATGTAGCCGACGCCGTGGACCATGAAGTTGAAGTCGGTCATGGCTGGCGAGTACACGGCGCCGCCGGTGCAGGGCCCGAGGATCAGGCTCAGCTGCGGGATGACGCCGCTCGATTGCACGTTGCGCCAGAAGATCTCGGCGTAGCCGGCGAGCGAGACGACGCCCTCCTGGATGCGCGCGCCGCCCGAGTCGTTGATACCGATGATCGGCACCCGGTTCCGGTAGGCGAGGTCCATCACCTTGCAGACCTTCTCGGCGAACACCTCGCCCAGCGAACCGCCGAACACAGCCGCATCGTGGCTGAAGAGCAGCACCTCACGGCCGCCGACGCTGGCGAGCCCGGTGACGACACCGTCGCCCGGCGGTCGCCGCTCGCCCAGACCCAGGCTCTGCGAGCGGTGACGAGCAAAGAGATCGAGTTCCTCGAACGAGTTCCGATCGACCAGGCGCTGAATGCGCTCGCGGGCTGTCAGCTTGCCCTTGGCGTGCTGCCGCCGAAAGGCGTCGGCGTCCCCGTGCCCTGCCTCGTACTTTCGCTGCCGGAGGAGGTTGATGCGATCAACCGGCGGTTTGGACTCCCGGGCCATCAGCTGACGTCCGGCGGCTGGTACTCGCCGAAGACGTGGCGGAGGCGGTCGCAGCACTCGCCGACGGTGGCGTAAACGGCCAGCGCCTCCTTCAGCGGATAGAGGAGATTCTCGCTGCCCCTGGCGGCCGCTTCCAAGCGGGCCAAGCAGCGCTCCACCTGCGCCGAGTCGCGTTCAGAGCGAACGCAGCGGAGCGATTCGATCTGGTCGGCCTGGTGCTGCGGGCCTATCTTCGTGATCTCCGTCGCGTCCAGCTCGTCGCCGCTCTTGGCAAACCGATTGACTCCCACCACAACGCGTTCACCGCTCTCGATGCGCTGTTGGAAGCGGTAGGCGGATTCGGCGATCCGGCGCTGTACCCAGCCGCTCTCGATTGCCGCCACCGAGCCCCCCCTCTCATCGATGTCGGCCAGCAGCGAATGCGCCTCGGCCTCGATCTGGTCGGTCAGTGACTCCACGTAGTAGGAGCCGCCCAACGGATCCACCACCTTCGGCACGCCCGTCTCGTGGGCGATCACCTGCTGAGTGCGCAGCGCCAGCTCGGCGGCGGCCTGAGAGGGCAGCCCCAGGGCCTCGTCGTAGCTGTTGGTGTGCAGCGACTGGGTCCCCCCCAACACGGCGCTCAGCGCCTCGAGCGAAGTCCGAACGACATTGTTGAGAGGCTGCTGGGCGGTCAGCGTGACACCGCCCGTCTGAGTGTGAAAGCGCAGCGCCCAGGAGCGCGGATCCCGGGCCCCGAAGCGATCCTTCATGATCCGGGCCCACATGCGGCGGGCCGCCCTGAACTTGGCTGCCTCCTCGAAGAAGTCCATGTGGCAGGCGAAGAAGAACGACAGCCGAGGGGCGAAGCTGTCCACGTCAAGTCCAGCCGCGACGGCTGCCTCGGCATAGGCGATGCCATCCGCCAGCGTGAAGGCCACCTCCTCGGCGGCTGTCGCCCCCGCTTCCCGCATGTGATAGCCCGAGATCGAGATGGTGTTCCAGTTGGGCAGCTCCCGCCGGCAGTAGGCGAAGAGGTCGGTGGTCAGCCGCATCGATGCCTGCGGTGGATAGATGTAGGTGCCGCGGGCGGCGTACTCCTTCAGGATGTCGTTTTGCACTGTGCCGGTGATCCGCTCCGGCGGGCAGCCCTGGCTCTCCGCCACCAGCTGATAGAGCAGCAGCAGCAGGGCGGCGGTGGCGTTGATGGTCATGGAGGTGGAGATCCGCTCCAGCGGCAGTCCCTCCAGCAGCACCTCCATGTCGCGCAGGCTGTCGATGGCGACTCCGACCTTGCCCACCTCGCCGTGCGCCATGACGTGGTCGGAGTCGTAGCCGATCTGCGTGGGTAGATCAAAGGCGACCGAAAGGCCTGTCTGGCCCTGCTCGAGCAGGAAGCGGTAGCGCCGGTTCGATTCAGCTGCCGAGCCGAAGCCGGCGTATTGACGCATCGTCCAATGGCGGCCGCGATACATGTCTTGCCGGATGCCGCGGGTGAACGGATAGTCGCCTGGCGGCGGCAGCTGTGCTGTCCAGTCGCTGGCGTCGTACACGGGCTGGAGCGGCAGCCCGCTATCGTTCAGCAGCTGTCGCTGGTCTGAATCAGCCGGCATCCTGCTCGAGCTCCGTCAGCACGCCATGCGTGCTGCGGGGGTGGAGAAAGCCGATCTTCGTCTTGCCATCACCACCTCGGCGCGGTCCCTGGTCGATGGTTTCCAGGCCGTTGGCCCTGGCCTCCCTCAACGCCTTATCGACATCCGCGACCTTGTAGGCGATGTGATGCATGCCCTCACCATGCTTGTCGATGAACCTGGCCACCGGGGAATCTTCGCCCAGCGGCTGCATCAGCTCGATCTCCACCTCGCCGATCTTGAATGCGGCAGCTTCCATCCTGTCCTGCTCCGCCACCCAGCGGTGGGTCACCTTGACTCCGAAGACCTGCTCGTAGAGCTGGATGGCCTCGTCCAGGTCCCTGACCGCCAGCCCGAGATGAGAGATCGACTTGATCATCGCTTTACCTTGCTTGGATAGGAGTACCAGCCTTGATTGGTCTTGCGGCCCAGCTCGCCCGCCGCGACCTTGGCGGCCAGCTGCTCAGAGGGCTTGTAGCGGGGATCGCCAGTTGTCTCGTACATGTGCTGGCGCGCGCAGTAGGTGACGTCGAGGCCTGTCAGATCGCCCAGCCGGAAGGGCCCGAGCGGCCACCTCAAGCCCATCTCGACGGCTGTGTCGATGTCCTCAACGCTGGCCACGCCCAGGTCCAGCAGGCGGTAGGCCTCCTGGGTCGCCATGTGCAGGATGCGGTTCACCACGAAGCCGGCGATCTCCCTTCTGACCAGCACCGGCGTGCGGCCGATGTCGCGCACGAACCGCGTGGCGCGCTGAATGGTTTCGTCCGAGGTTTGCGGCCCCTTGACCACCTCGACCAGGTCCATGACCAACGGCGGATAGAAGAAATGCAGGTTGCAGCAGCGCTCGGGCCGGCAGGCCGGCGAGATCAGCTGGGAGATGCCCATGGTGGATGAGTTGCTGGCCAGGATGGCCTCAGGTTTGCTGAAGGCGGCCAGCCGGCCGAAGATCTCCCGCTTGGCCCCCAGCTTCTCGGTCACAGCCTCCAGCACGATGTCAGCCCCTGATGCAGCCTGAGCCAGGTCAGTGGTTGTGCTGACGCGCTCCCAGGCAGCCGCCATGGCGGCCGGGTCCAGCCGGCCCTTGGCCACCCGCCGCTCGAGGAGCTGACGGTTGGAGCGCCGGGCGCGCTCGAGCTGGTCCTCTGAGATGTCCTGCAGGGCGACCGAAAGCCCGAAAAGTGCCGCCTGCTGCGCGATCTGCGCGCCCATCGAGCCCGCCCCGACGACGGCGAGGCGCGGCCCCCCTCGCTGGCTCATTGTGGGCGGCTCAGCTGCCGTCCGGCCACACGACGTCGACTCGGGTGGTGGCCTCGGTCAGCTGTTGGGAAGCCTTCGTGTAACGAACGATGGTGGCCAGATCCCCCTTTAGCTTGATCTTGCCCGAGAGCATGCCGCGCGTGGCGTCGAGCTTCTTCTGGGCGACTTCCTTCCAGCGCGAATAGCTGGAGGTGAGGACGAAGTCGCAGGCGCGAGCGTCGTCAGCGGTCCCGATCCGGACCTCCCGCGCCTCACCGTCAAAGAGGTCCATGACTATGCCGCGAGCCTCGGGAAAGTTCTTCTGTGGCTCCGCCTCGACCACCAGTCCGACAGTCCACTTCCAACCTTTGGCCGCCTTTCGGTAGCCCTCGCTGCCGTTCACCTCGGCCTTGAATTGAGCCGCCCAGTCGGGCGAGAAAACCTCCACCGCCATCTAAACGCTGCCTCCTTCTTGGATTCGTGAATCCGACCTTAGCCTCTCAGCGGCAGCGTAACGCCGTACCGGCGTCTGCAAGTGTCCCTGGAACCAGCCGGTGATGCGGCGCAACCGCTCAACTCTGCGATCCGGCCGACCGGCACGGGAGAGGTCATGCGACTCCCCCGGGAATCGGACCAGCTCCACCCGCTTGCCCAGCAAGCGCAGGGCGCCGAACATCTCGTCAGCCTGGGAGATTGGGCAGCGCAGGTCCATCTCGCCGTGCAGCAGGAGCAGCGGCGTTTGAATGTCATTCACGCTCCGGATGGGCGAGCGCTGCCAGAGCGGTTCCGGATCCGGCCAGGGCGGAGACCCCACCTCCTGTTGGTGCCAAGCGACAATCTCACTCTGAGCGTAGTCACTGACCAGATTGCAGATGGACCGCATGGCGACGGCCGCCCCAAAACGGGGCGTCTGGCCGATCAGCCAGTTGGTCATGTAGCCCCCGTACGAGCCGCCCGCGACCCCCAGCCGATTGCTATCCAAGTCCGGCTCGGATTCCAGCGCTAGGTCCACGGCCGCCATGAGATCCAGCGCGTCGCGGCCGGCCCAGTCCCCGACCACCGCCCGCTTGAAAGCCTCGCCGTAGCCGTCCGAGCCGCGCGGGTTGAGGTAAAGAACCGCCAGCCCGGCTCCGGCCAGGACTTGGAACTCTTGGAAGAACGACCAGCCGTACTGGGCGTGCGGTCCGCCGTGGATCTGGAGAACGAGCGGACAGGGCTGAGCGGTACCTTCCGGTGGCTGAAGCAGCCAACCCTCGAGGTCCCAGCCGTCCTGGGCTTCGAAGGCCAGCTGCTTCGGCTCGGCGAGCCAGCGTTCCCTGAGCCACGGGTTGCAATCGGTCAAGCGCCGCTCCGCGCCGCCTCTGGCCAGGCTCAGCTCGCCAGGTGACAGGGGATCCATGGCGCACAGCGCTAGCAGGTCTTCGCCGCTGCTGTCGAACTCGTAAACCGCTCGCTCGGAGCCGGCGGCCTCCCGCTGCACCTGGCCGTTCAGATCGACCGACCAGATCTCTGCGCAGCCGGGGCCGCTGGCAATGAAGCGCAGCCGGTCGGCCGCCAAAGACCAGATCAGGCGCGCGTCGTGGCCGGCGCGCATGTCGCTCAGCACGCCGCCGTCGCAGGCCCTGTCGAACTCGGCGGTGAGACAGCGCGGCTCGCCCCCCTCTGCCGGCGCCACCCAGACCCTCTCATGGCGGCCGGCGCCCTCGCCGAGCGGGGCGAGAAAGGCGATCAGGGCGCCGTCAGGCGACCAGGCGCAGGTGGAGGCCTTCATGCCTCCCACCAGCTGTCGCCGGCTGCCGTCGAGCCCCACCCGATAGAGGTGCGCCTCCCGCCCCAGATCGGCCTCCGGCTCAGCGTTGCCCGTGCAGGCCAGAGCCCGTCCGTCCGGCGACCAGTCGAAGCTCTCCACCGACCAGTGGCCGCCGGTCAGCTGTTCCGGCGCGGCCTCCGGCTTCGCCGCGATGACGAAGAGATGGACGTAGCGGCCGTCGTTGAACCCGTGGCCGTCGTGCTTGTCGTCCAGCCTCCGGATCACCCTGGCCACCGGCGGCCGCGGCTCCTCCGGCGCTGGCCGCGAGTCGGGCACCACAGCGCCGGGATCCTCAAGGACAGGCGCCAGAAACGCCAGCCGGCTGCCGTCGGGTGACCAGCGTGCCTGCCGCACACCAAAGGGAAGATCCGTCAGCCGCTGCGAAGGGCCGCCGGTCAGGTCCGCGAGATAGAGCTGGTCAAGCCTGTCGCGCCGGCCCGAAAAGCACAGCCGGGAGCCGTCAGGACTCCACTCGGGAAAGCGGTCGCGCCCGCCGGAGCCGGCGAGTGTCAGCTCCGAGCCGCTGTCAAGATTGCGAACGAGTACGGAGCCTTGATAGTCCTGCTGGTCCGCGTCCGCCCAGCTGAGCTGATAGGCGACCCGGCTGCCCACAGCGTCCAGGCGGGGATGATCGATCCAGCGAAAGTGATAGAGGTCTTCGGGCCAGAGAGGTTCTGCAGGCATGTAGCCACTAGCGTGCGGTAAACGGGGGCAGGGCCGTTCTTTTCGTCGACCGTCGGAGGGGCCAGCCGACCTGCGGCTGGGCGGTTGCGGCGCTGGTCGCCTAGATTCTTGCTCCATGAGGTCCGGCCGGACAATTGTCTTCTGGCGAGGCGCCGCGGCCGGCGCGCTGGCCGGTCTGGCGGCCGTGGCCCTGATGGAGCTGCTCGCCTTGGGCGTGGGCCTGAAGACGGTGCCGGACCTCCTCCAAGGCCCGCTGCTGGGCCTGCTGCCCGGCGCTGTATTCGGTTTTCTCATCGACACCCTGCAGCACCTGGGCAAGGTGCTGGAAGAGGCCGGGCTGCTTGTGGCGATGGTGCTGGCGCTGGCGGCGCTGGGGGCGGCGGCTGCGTCAGCGGAGGCGCACCTACCGCGGTGGCGGCCGGGTCTTGTGGCGGCGGCGGCAGGCTGGCTGGCGCTCACCGCGCTCAGTTTGGCCGACGCGAACGGCGGCGGTTTGACTGTCTTGGCGGCCATCAACTCGGCCGCCTGGGCGCTGGTCATGGCAGCTTGGTACTGGCTCTGGCACCGGCTGCTGCAGCCCCGTGAAGGCCTCGACGAAGTGGACCTGGGGCGACGCCGAGTGGCCCTGCTTTTCCCCGCCGGATTGGCAGTGCTCAGTCTCGCCGTGATCTGCGGCCTGCGAGTGCCCGAGTGGCTGCACGCGCTTGCCGGGGGCGACGCTCCGCCGGGGCCGGTTCCCGCCCTCACCCCTGTAACTGACTTCTACCGGGTCTCGAAGAATCTGCGGGACCCGGTTGTCGTCGAGTCAGGCTGGTCTCTGCGCCTGTTCGGCCAGGTCGGTCGGGAGCTGAAGCTTGATCTGGCCCACCTGAGAGCCGTGCCGCAGAGCCCAGAGGTGGTGACCATGGAGTGCGTCAGCAACCTGGTGGGCGGCAACCTGATGAGCACCGGCCGCTTCACAGGCATCCCGCTGCGCGACCTGCTGACCATGGCCGAACCCAAGGCAGGCGCCCGCTCTGTCACCTACCGAGCTGAGGACGGCTTCAGCGAGAGTCTGCCGCTCAACCTGGTGCTGGCCGACCCCAGGATTCTGATCGCCCTGCAGCTCAACGACCAGCCTCTGCCGGTCGAGCACGGCTTTCCGGCCCGGGTCCTGATCCCCGGCCGCTACGGCATGAAGGGGCCCAAATGGCTCAAGGAGATCGAGCTCACCAGCACGCCCCAGGGCGGCTACTGGGAGGAGCAGGGCTGGGACCGCGAGGCCATAGTCAAGACCACCGCCCGCTTCGACGTGCCCCTGCTCGGCTCCTCCCTGCTCAGCCCTGTGCAGCTGGCTGGAGTCGCCTTCGCCGGGGTGCGGGGCGTGCACGCGGTGGAGTGGAGTGCGGATGGGGGCCGCAGCTGGCATCCGGCCGAGCTGGAAGCGCCGCTCTCCGAGCTGACCTGGACCCGCTGGCGGGCCACCTGGCGGCCGGCCCAAGAAGGGGCCTACACGCTGGTGGTGCGGGCGCGGGACGGTTCCGGAGAGGTGCAGACCAGCCAGGAGGCTCCCAGCTTCCCCAATGGCGCCTCCGGCTACCACCGCCTCCAGGTGCGCGCCCGCCCAGTCGGCTGAGGTCGGTTACCTTAGCGGCGGAAGGGCCGGTAGAGGGTGAGGCCCGCCTTCACGCTGTCGCGGATCAGGCGCAGGCCCCCCTCTTTGCGGACCATCTTGCTGATGCGGCGCTGCTTCTCCCACTTGGAGACGCCGTCGACCCGGAAGAACTCATCCAGCGCACTGTCCATGATGCCTGGGTACCTGCCGAGCAGACGCGGGTTGTGCTCGAGCAAAGGCACCGCCTTGTCGTACTTGCGCATGTCGGCCATGATCCAGCTCTGGTCGAGCTTGCCCTTGTACTCGCGCAGCGAGGACGCGCTGAACTCGCCCTTCTCCTTGGCGTGAATGATTGTCTCGCCGGCCAGCCGGCCTGACTCCATCGCCAGGTTCGAGCCCTCTCGGTGCACTGGATTTGAGAGCATGGCGGCATCCCCGCAGACGACGTAACCGTCACCGTAGAGCTTGGGAATGGCGCGATGGCCGCCCTCCGGGATCATTTTGGCCAGGAACTCGACAGTCTCGCCTCCGGCCAGGAGAGGTCGGATCGCCGGGTGCGACTTGAAGTGCTCCAGGACCGCATTTGGCGCGCGCTCGGCCAGTTCCGCCCGGCTCAGCCGGGTGTCGCTCATCTCGCTCAGGAGGGCTCCCCCGCCGACGCTCAGGGTGTCCCGGTTGGTGTAGATGAACATGAAGCCGGAGAGGCCGCGGGTGGCGTCGCCGTAGCACTCGATGGAAGCTCCTTCGCCGGGTTCGCAGTTGAAGCGCGATTCGATCAACCCGGGATCGAGGCTGATCACCTCCTTCACAGCCATGGCCACCTGATTCGCCCGCAGCGGCTTCTTCAGGCCGGCGCGCTCCAGCAGCTTGCTGCCCAGCCCGACGCCCTCGCAAACCACTGTCACGTCGGCCCGCAGCTCCTCCGTCGCGGTCTTCACCCCGACCACGCGGCCGTTCTCGACCACCAGCTGTTCAACCACCGTCTCGGGCAACAGGAAAGCGCCGGCCTCCTCCGCCTGGGCGGCGAACCAGGCGTCGAAGCGGGCCCTCAAGACCGAGAAGGAGTGCGGGTGGGCGCGGTTGCGAAGGTTCTTGTAGCCGACCAGTCGGATGGCGGCCTCCTCGGTCATCAGCCAGCGCTGCTCTTCGATGATGGGCCGCTCCAGCGGTGCTTGTTGCCACCTCTCGCCGACCACTGCCTCCAGGAAGTGCGTGTAGAGAATGCCGCCCATGACGTTCTTAGAACCCGGTTTGGCGCCCTTCTCGATCAGAGCCACCTGGAGACCGGCTTTGGCCATGGTGATCGCTGCCGCGATACCGGCGGGGCCGGCGCCCACCACTATGGCGTCAAGCTTCTCCTCCTCACTCATCGAGCCACATCGTAGGGAACCGATCACCACTCACAGTTGCCCAGGGCGGGCTAGAGTCGCGGTGGCATGAAGCTGGTGGGACTGACCGGCGGAATCGGCACGGGCAAGAGCGCAGCCGCCGAGCTGCTGGTTCGTCGGGGTCTGCCCGTCATCGACGCCGATGAGGCCGCCCGCGCCGTCCAGGCAGCCGGCAGCGAGGGGTTGGCGGAGCTCGTCAAAGAGTTCGGCAGCGAGATCTTGACAGAGACTGGAGACTTGGACCGCCAGCGGCTGGCTGCCTTGGCTTTTGGCGATCCCGACCGGCTGGCGCGGCTCAATGCCATAGTCCACCCTCGGGTCCGGGCCTGGATGGCTGAGCGGCAGCGCGAGCTGGCCGACCGTGGCGAGCCGATGGTTGTGCAGTCCATCCCCTTGCTCTACGAGGCGCGAGGAGCCGAGGGGTTCAGCGCCGTCATGGTGGTCTACGCGCCGCGTGCCGCTCAACTCCAGCGCCTGGTCGAGCAGCGCGGCATGGCTCCGGCCGACGCTGAGGCGCGCATAGCTGCCCAGCTGCCGATCGAGGAGAAGCGACGGTTGACGCCCTACGTCATCGACAACTCGGGCCCGCTGGACCGGCTGCCGGCCGAGGTCGACAGGGTCTGGTCGCAGGTCGCTGCCGGCCTGGCCTAGCCGAGCCCAGGGCCCCCGACACCGCCTGTCGCGCCGCTGCCGAGCCCTACCTCTGCCAGCACCTCAGCGGTGTGCTCCCCCAATCGGGGCGCCGGCCGCCGAGGCGACCGGGCAGGCCACTGGACGCCTGACCTGACTTGAGACAGCTCCAGCACCGGCTCGCAGCAGACGTCCTCACCGGCCAGCCGTTGGGCCCACTCATCGCGTCCTCTGGCTCCGAAGATGGCCTGCAGCTCCTGCCGCAGTGCCGCCTGGTCGGGCTGGAACTGCCGCCGTGTCAAATCAGGGCGGCCGAGCGCCCGGCAGAGGTTGGCCCAGAACTTCGGCTCCAGCGCCGCCAGGGAGAGAAAGCCACCGTCGCGGCAGGCGTAGACGTCATAACAGGCATAGCGGCCGCTCAGCTGAGGCGCCAGCTCGCTGGGCGCCGCGGCCTGCTCGGCCGCCGTCAGCTCCAGCCAGCGGTGCGCCGTCCGGGCCAGGCTCACGTCCAGGTGCCTACCGGCGCCGCCCCGGGCAACGTCGTAGAGGGCGACCGCGATGTGGAAGGCGGCCATCTGCGCGCCGCCCAGATCCGCCACCTGCACACTGAGCGGATGAGGTTCTCCGCCCCGCGGCCGGTTCAGGGCCAGGACCCCGGCCAGGGCCACGTAGTTGAGGTCGTGCCCGGCCCGGGCCGCCAACTTGCCGGTTTGCCCGTAACCCGTGAGCGAGCATAGGATCAGCCGAGGATTGGCTGCCCTCAGTACCGGCCAGCCCAACCCCAGGCGCTCGAGGGTTCCTGGCCGGTTCCCCTCCAGCAACACGTCGCTGTGAGCGGCCAGACGCAGCAGGGCCTCGCGCCCGGCTTCCGCTTTCAGGTCCAGCACGGCGCTGCGCTTGCCGGCAGAGATCGCGTCGAAGAGCACGCTCTGGCCGTCGACGACCGGCGGATAGCGGCGGAGAGGGTCACCTTCTGGGGCCTCCAGCTTCGTCACCTCGGCGCCCTGCTCAGCGAGGAGCAGGCTGCAGAAGCCGCCGGGCAGGAGGCGGGTCAGATCCAGCACGCGCACCCCGGCCAGGCTCACAGCGACATTGTCAGCCTCCTGTGTACTTGGCAGCTTCACGCCATTCATGCATTAATCAGCCATGGCCACCCACTTTCCGTTGCCTTCGCTGACGCTGCGGGTGCCGGCGCCGTTCTCGGGCGTCGAGGAGTTGGGCTTCTCCGCCCGCTATCCCGAGCAGGGACTGTTCTCTCCGCTGCGGGATGTCCCGCTCTGGATCGAAGGGCCTGCCCGGCCCATGGCGAGGTTGATGCACAGACTGCACATGCTGGCGGCGACATCGGCGGCGGATCATGGCTGGCGGGACCCGGTCGCCCTCAGCGACGAGGTGGTGATCATCGCCTTCCACGGGAGCGCCCCTGCCGCCGAGGACGGAGCGCTGGTCAGGCCGGAGCCAGACTACCTGCTCAACCTGGTGCGGCCTGTGGTCTTCCCCTTCCTCCGGGACTGCGCGGAGGTGGCCCACCTGCGCCTCAGCGAGTCGATCGAGGTTGGCGTGCTCCACTCCGACGCCACGCTCGCGGAGCTCACGCTGCGGCTGGCAGACATCACCAGCAGCAACGGTGAGGACCTCCTGGTGGCCTGAAACGACGCTGCAGTGGATCCCAAGAGCTCGCGAGCTGCCTAGTCCGGAGCCGCCGGACCGTTCAATAGGCTGACCGCGGCCTGCCACCACCTGTCATCGCCGTCCTCTTTTCGCAGCAGCCAGTGTTCGGCACCCCAGAGCACCACTGTCTCAAATCGCAGCTGCGCCAAGCGGCGGGCCAAGACAGGCAGGCGCCCCGGGTCGTGGCCGGCCTCACCCCAGGGCTCGGCCTGCGCCTCGATCACCCACGCCCGGCGGCCGGCCCGCTGGACGCGCCGCCGAAGCCAGGCCGCCTCCCAGGGCCAGGTGGGTCGGGCCCGGCTGCCCGGCATATCTGTGTAAACGTCGAGCCCCAGCACGTCACCAGGCAGCAGCAGCGGCAGCAGCTGCGCTTGGGCACTCCGCCAGCGTGATGGCCGGGACGCCCACTCGCTGCGCAGAGTGAAGTGGCGAAAGCAGTTCAGCACGACCGGCCGGGAGTCTAGCTCGCGCACGATCGCCAGCTCAGCTCTGAGCAGCCCGAGCTCGACCAGGGCGTTCTCCGGCCCTGAGCGGTTGCGCGGCTCGTTCTCGACCTGCCACGCCGCCACCGCCGGATGAGTGCGATGACGGCGCACCGACTGCGCCACGAATTCGAGCACCGCTTCCTGCTCGCGCCCGTCTGGGACATAGAACTCGGGCCAGCGCATGCCCTTCATGCCGACCGTGAGCAGCACCCGGGCCCCGGCGGCGGCTGCCGCATCCAGGTACACCTCCAGCTCTGAGCGGCCGCCTGCCACCTCATCCCAGAAGCAGCTCAGTCGGAAGCCACGAAAGCCTGCTGTCAGGAGGGCTTGGAAAGCGGCCGGCGCGTCAAGCCCCACGTGGGCGGCGTGGCGCGGGCTGAAGTTGACGCCCCACTGCGGTAACAGCCCGGCGTCGGGCGGCCGGCCGCTCAGCGGGGCGAATCCTGGCTGCTGGGCGGCTCATCCGCGACGGCGTCAGCTGCGGGAGCGTTCAGGCCCCGGTGGCGCGCCAGCTCGGCCGCCGCTTCGAACTCCGCCGAACTCAGTTGAAGCTCGCGCAGGAACGGGTCCTCGGCGCCGATCCGGCCTCCGGGCGAGCGGCCTGCGAGGAGCCTCTCCAGACCGTCGGCATGCGTCTGGACCGCCGCCAGCTCAGCTCGAGCTCTCACCAGTTCCACCTGCACGGCTCCTTCGTCCCCGGCCAGGGCTGCGCCTGCCTGTCCCGCCCGAGCCCGCGCCTGGGCCGAGCCGAGCCGAGCGCGGAGTAGGTGCAGGTCGGTCCGGAATCGATCGATCTCAGCATCGAGGCGCCGGCCGGCCTGGCGGAGGCGCTCTTCGTCGTCCGCCAGCTGTCCAGCTTCGGCCCGCACGCGAGCAGCCTGCTGAGCGATGGTCACTCGCCGCGAGGCGGCCTCTCCCAAGTGGTCGGCATCCGGGTCGGCAACGAGGTGGGAGCGGGGCCGCGTCCCCTCCCGGGCCACCTCGGCGTCCAGGTGGCGGCCGTGCATCTCGAGTCGAGTCCGGGCAGCGACCACCTCGGCCACCGCCTGGCGGATCTGCTGGCGCAGCTCCAGCTGCGCCTCGCAGATACTGTCGAGCGCTGCCAGCGGATCGGGCGCCTTGCCTTCAGGCTCGCCGGCGAAGAGGGAGCGGAGGAAGCCGCCGGCCATCAGTTGAACCTCAACCAGTGTCGCGGGACACTAACGGCGGGGCGGCTCTTCGGGTGGCGGTTGGACACCCTGGCCGTTGCTCGGCGACGATTCGCCGCCAGGTTCAGACCTGCCCCCGCTGAGCAGGTTGCGCGCCAGCTTCAGGCCGGTGGCGCCCTGGCTCAACGCCTGCGCCAGCGTGTCTGAGATGCCCTGCGCGCCGTTCAGCACGATCAGCTGGTCGATGTCCCCGAACGGCTTCGCCGCCGCTTCCACGATGGCAGGCCATTTCTCGGCCAGCTGCTGGCCGATGACCGCATCCTGGTTGCTGGCCAGAGCGTCCGCCCGGGCCTTGATCGCGTCGGCCTCAGCCATGCCTCGGGCCTTGATCGCATCGCCTTCGGCCAAGCCCTTGGCCCGCGTCGCATCCGCCTCGGCGATGCCCAGCATCCGGGTCTGCTCCGAATTGGCACCCGCCTGCAGCTTCACCCGCTCAGCCTCCGCGCCTGCCTGGAGCTTGACCTTGCTGGCATCGGCCGCGGCCTGCAGCTCCACTTCGCGGGCTCGGCCCTGGGCCTGGGCGATGTGCGACTCTCGTTCCGCTCCCGCCAGCGTCACCTGCTCGTAGGCCCTGGCGTCGGCCGGCTTGCGTACCTGCACCTGGAGCTGCTGCTCGACCCGCTGCGCCTCCAGCTCGGCGACCTTCGTCTCCTCGACCACCACCTTCTGCCGGGCAGTCGCATCGGAGAGCGGGCCCGCCTGACGGGCCTGGGCGGAAACCTGGTCCACCTCGGCCTGGTAGCCTGCCTGCTTCATCTGTGCGTCGCGCCGAGCCTGGGCTTTGATCGCCTCCGCCTCCTGCTCCTTTTCGGTCGCGTCTCGGTCGGCCTGGGCTTTGGCGATGCGAGCTTCTCGGGCCACCGCCCACGCGTGCGGCTGGGCAAGGTTCTCGATGTAGCCGGTGGGGTCGATGATCTCCTGCACCTGCGTCGAATCGACAATCAGACCCAGCTTTTCCATCTCCGTCCCGACATGCTCGCGGGCGAGGCCGGTCAGCTTCTCCCGGTCCCGGATCATGTCTTCGACTGTCATGTTGCCCACGATCGCGCGCAGGTGGCCGGCGAACAGGTTGTGAACCTTCTGGTCCATCTGGTTCTGCTGGTCCAGGAAGCGCCGCGCCGCGTTCGCGATTGAAACCATGTCGTCGCCGACCTTGTAGATGACCACACCGCGGATCTTGAGCGGGATGCCCTGGTGCGTCACACAGTCGATCTGCAGCTCGGTCTCATGCAGATCGAGCGAGAGCCGGCGCACTGCCTGCACGCCCGGCACCACCAGCGTGCCCTTGCCCGTGACTATCTTGAAACCAAGGTTCTGTTCCGATCCGCCTCCGTGGCGGAGACCTGAGATGATCAGTGCCTCATTCGGCTCGGCCACCCGCCACATGAGCCGGAACAGGATGAAGAGCAGGATCAGGGCCACTACTACTGCGCCGACGACGAGACCGACGACCGAACCGATGAAAAACTGCACTAGCTTCCTCCTTGCCCCTCTAGACCGGGCTGACGATCACCGTGCGTGGGGGCAGATGCTCAACTATGACCACGCGGCTGCCCCGGGCGATGATCTGGTCCGGCTCAGCCGGGTACGCGTTGAACGCTTCGCTGCCACCGCGAACTTCGATCATGACCTCGCCCAGGCGGCCGGGCCCGACGGTGCCGGTCACCCGACCGACCTTCCCGATCACCCGCTGATCCGCCATTCTCGCCATCATCATCCTGTAAAGACAACGCCGGAGAAGGAGCTTCGGGTCTAGGGAGTTGGCGAGGCGCTGGGTCGAGCCGAGGCTGCCGGTGAGGCAGCCACCGGTGGCGAAGCCGAGGCCGTGACGCTTGGCGTGGGCGCCGGAGCCGAGCCGGCGCCTGATTGATTGCCGAAGTAGAGCGCCAGCGGCACCACTATGAGGCCGATCAGAACTGTCACCACAAAAGTGACAGCGCCCCATTCGCGAATGAGGAAAGAGCGGTTCAAAGCACGCCGACTCTAGGCAACCAGAGTCTGCGCCAGGCTAGTCGTCGTCGCGCGCTTCCTCTTCCTCGCGGCCCTTGCGCTGGTTCAGCAAGCGCAGGAAGTCCTGAGCTCGGGCCAGCGCCTTCCAGCGCTCGGGAAAGAAGTCCTGGGCCAGAACATTCCGCTCAGGGAGCTGATAGACAGAGACGCACCACTTGTTGAGCGTGCGCTCGACCTCCACTTCGAAATCCTTCTCAGCCGTCTCGAAGCGCACGGTCCGGTCGTCGTCGGGTCGTCTTCGTCCTGAAACTGCCATGTCATCGATCCAGCGAGCGGCCCCCACGGAGCCCGGGCGTAAGCCGGAGTATACGAGCGGCCCTCGCCGGCTAGGCTCGGACTTCGGCGCTGCTGACCAGCTCCCGGATGACTGCCAGCATCTCCTCGCGAAGGTCGTCGCGCTGGAGCGCCAGGGCGAGGTTGGACTTCAGATATCCGGCGATGGTCCCGGTGTCGTAGTACTCACCTTCAAACTCCACAGCGACGACGCGGCCGCCGGCGATTGTGCTCTTGATCGCGTCGGTGAGCTGAATCTCCCTGCCGGCGCCCGGATCGGTCGAGTCGAGCGCGGTCAGGACCTCAGGTGTCAGCACATAGCGGCCGAAAATCGCGAGGTCGCTCGGCGCCTCCTTCAGCGGCGGCTTCTCGACAGTGTCGAGCACCTCGTGGAGCCGGCCGTTCCTGGCGCCGGTGGCGACGATGCCATAGCGGCTGACTTCGTCAGGAGCGACCCGGCGGACCGCCAAAACCGTGGCGCCGGTCTCGACGTGCGCGTCGATGAGCTGCTTCAGAACTGGCACCGTGCCCAAGATGACGTCATCGGCCAAAAGCACAGCGCACGCCTCGCCCTCGACGAGGCGGCGAGCAGTCCACACGGCATGACCAAGGCCCAACGGCTGCCGCTGCTGCACGTAGTTGAGGTCCACCCGGTCGCTCAGCGCGTCGACCTCCGCCAGAATCTGGAGCAGATCAGCCCGGTCGCGCTCTCGCAAATAGAACTCGAGATCCAACGAGCGATCGAAGTGATCCACTATCGCCCGCTTGCCACCCCCGGTGACCATGATCACCTGCTCGATGCCTGACGCGATCGCCTCCTCCACGCCGTACTGGATGGTCGGTTTGTCGACCAGCGGCAGCATCTCCTTGGGCTGGGCTTTGGTGATGGGGAGGAAGCGGGTACCAAGCCCGGCGGCCGGGAAGATGGCGCGGCGAACACGTCTTTGCGGCATTCCTGACACGACTGTACGTGCCGGCAGGCTGCAGCCTGCCGGCTCAGCCGCTCTTTGCGGGGCCGCCCCGCCTGCGCTGAGCCAGTCGCAGAGCCTGCGCCTTGAGTCCGGGATTGTCGACCACCACCCGCGGACCGCGCAGCTTGCGCTCCCTGTTCGCCACCCGCGAGCTCTCTCGCTCGACGGCAGCCAGGCTGCGCTCTCGATCGTTCATGATCCCGATGCTAGTCCGCTCGGTAGAACCGGTCGCAGGCGGTCCAAGCGATTAGCTGCTGTTGGAGCGCACGAACTCCAGCGCTTCGCGCGTCAGGGCGTCCCAGTCCTGGCTCGAGGAGTCCCGCAGCGCCAACCACTCCTTCAGCGGCCGGCCGCCTCGAGGATCGAAGCGGTCGCCGTCCCCGGACGCGATCAACTCCTTCACCCGCCGCCCTGGGAGCTTGACCACGAACTGGCCGCTGGAGGAGAGCATCGCAAAGATCCTGCCACCCACCCTGAGTGAGGATGCACCGAAGCCTCTGCCCTCCTGGCTCACTCCAGGTTGAATCAGGTAGGCCTTGACCAGTTCTGCGTATCGCTCATCTGATGTCATGGCTGGCAGCCCCGATGTTAGCCGCCCGTCCCTAGCGCCTACCTAAGATTGGGGCGACATGGAAGTGGGCACGGAGGCTGGAATCCGGCCCGAGTTGGTCGAAGAAGCCGCCCGCTCCCTCAACCCGTACCTTCCAGCCACTCCCCTTCAGCAGTCGCGCGCGCTCACAGTGAAAGCCGGTTGTCAGGTCTTCCTCAAGATCGAGTCGATCCAACCAACCCGCTCCTTCAAGGTGAGGGGAGCCCTCAACAAGCTCATCCGGATGAGCGCCGCCGACCGGCGGGCCGGCGTCATCACGGCTTCCGCGGGCAACCACGGCCAGGGCGTCGCCTACGCCGCCGCCGCGTTCGGGATTGCTGCCACCGTCTTCGTACCCGAGAACGCGAATTTGCTCAAGGTCGAATCGATGAAGAGGCTCGGCGCTCGGGTCGTCCCGGCCGGCCGCAGCTACCAGGAGGCGTACCAGGAGGCGACAAGAGCTCAGGCGGCAAGCGGAGCCACTCTGGTGCACGCCTTCGACGACCCTCAAGTCATCGCTGGTCAGGGGACGGTCGGAGTGGAGATTGGGGAACAGCTGCCGGAGACAGACACAGTGCTGGTGCCGGTGGGTGGTGGTGGCCTGCTGGCCGGCATCGCGCTCTACCTGAAGGCCAGGCGGCCTGCGGTCCGCCTGATAGGTGTGGAACCTCAGGGCGCCGATGGCCTCACCCGCTCTCTGGCCGCGGGCCAGCAGGTGGTCCTGGACCGGGTGCAGACGATGGCCGACGGCCTGGCTGCCAGCGGGCCCGGGCGGCTCAACTTCGAACTCTTGAAGAACCGGGTGGACGAGATGATCCGGGTCGGTGAGGATGAGATGCTTCGCGCCATCCGGCTTCTGTTCGAGTGGGAGCACCTCCTGGCGGAGCCGTCGGGCGCCGCGTCTTTGGCAGCGCTGCTCTATCGCTACACGGCTGAGCCCGACGAGCGGGTGGTCCTGGTGCTCTCCGGCGGCAACGTCACCGAAGAGGTGATGATGCGGGCGCTGCGCAGCCGCTGATGCGCCGCACGCTATACGCTATCGGCTCAGGGTGGATGTGTCCGAATGGAGGTGGTTCAGGTGAAGGCGTATGTGCTGATCAACGCTTCGCCCGGGCGGGCGATAGACGTCGCTGAGCGGATCAAGGGCCAGGAAGGCGTGGTCGGCGCCGATGCGATCACCGGTGAATATGACGTCATAGCCGTCTGCGAGGCGCCTGACGTCAATCAGGTGGGCCGGGTCATAGTGGAGAAGATCCAGAAGGTCGAGGGCGTCTTCAAGACGATCACGTGCCTCGTGGTCAAGTAAGCCAGCCCGAGGACGCCTGAGCCTGGCCGACGGTTAGAACCGCAGCAGTTGCTGCCGTCAGATTGAAGGCTCTTGTCCTCGGCTCCAGCGCGGGCGCCACCAGCGACGGCGGGGCTTTCGCTCGCGGCGGCGGCCGAACCGCCCCAGGATGCCACCCCTCACCCGGTCCAGCACATCGCTCACCCGGCGGTTCAGGCTCCACCAGCGGGGCGGATCCGGCCAGATGGGCGGTCCGATCGAGACTGTCACGCGCCGAAAGGGCCGCAGCCTCTCCAGCCCGCTTACCGCCACCGGGCAGATCGGAACACCGGCCTGAAGAGAGAAGTGGGCGATGCCCGACTTGAGCGGCCTGAGATCGGACCCCCGCGAGTAGCCGCCCTCTGGGAACATGAGAACTGGACCGCGCCGATCCAGGATCTGATAGACGGTCTCCAGGCCTCGCTGATCGAGTTCGCCGTTCTGTGGCTGGATTGGGAAGACGCCGATCCGAGTCACTAACCAGCGCTTCCAGCCGCGGTTGAAGACGGTGTCGCGTCGGGCCATTGTGTAGACCATCGGCACCGGTCTCAGGCTGGCGATGATGAAGGCCGAGTCGTACCAAGCCTGGTGGTTGGCGGCGATCAGGTAGGGCGGCGCCGGCAGGTTCTTCAGCCCCTCCACGCGAAGCCGGAAGAAGAGGCGGATCACGAGCCTGACCAGCCAGAACAGCATCACATAGAACCGGGCGGGGCGCAGCGGGTCTGGATGCACTGAAGGGTCGAGCCAGAGCAGCGCCGCCGCCCGCGCCTGCGGTCCCCGATAGATCTCGGGGAGCCGGGCGTCAGCCACGCAAGAGTTCGATCAGCGCCTGGTTGAACTCCGCCGGCCGCTCTGCCTGCGGCGTGTGGCCGGCACCCACGATCACCCGCAAAGACGAGCCCGGAAGCAGGCTGTGCGCCCGCCTCGCCAACTGGACCGGGAAGAGCGGGTCGAGCTCACCCCAGAGCAGACCGACCGACACTGCCGACTTCGCCAGCCGCTCAGTCTGGTCGGTCCCCAGGAAGGCTTGGGGCCGGGCCAGAGAGCGGACGGTTGCCAAATACGCGCGGTGGTATCCCTGGGCGGCGTGCAGCTCCCGGAGGTCAGCGAAGTAATCCTCCTCGAATCGTTCTCCCTCCGCCGCCAGGGAGCGCCCCGCGTAGCGGCCGGAGAAGCTGCGCAGCGTGCCTGGAGGCAGCCGGTGCAGGCCCAGCCGGATGGCGCCCAGCACCGCCTCACCCAGCCGCGGCACAGCCACCAGCGGGTAGTACGGCTTGGGCGCCGCGCGGCCCACACCGAGTGCGTTGACCAGCACCAGGCGGCGGATTCGTTCAGGCTGCCGCAGCGCCAGCTCGATGGCGACGCGACCCCCCAAAGACGCGCCCACCAGATCCACCCGGCTAAGCCGCAGGGCGTCCAGGTAGGCCTCCAGCGCGTCGGCAAAGAGAGGCACTCCATAGACGATGTCCGGTTTGGCAGAACGGCCGAACCCAGGCAGGTCGGGCGCCAGGACGCGCCGTCGCCGGGCCAGTTCCGTCAGATTGTGACGCCACTCGATGTAACCGGCCGAGCCGAGGCCGTGAACGAGGACCAGGGGTGCGCCCGAACCAGCGCTGGTGTGGTGGAGCCGGTATTCCCCCGCCTCCACGAAGCCAGAGCGCAGGGGAGGCTGCGGCGGGCTCGTGGGTGCCTCGTCGGCGCCCGGGTTGGGCAATTCGTCTTGCGAGCGGCGGGCACGCGGCATCGGTTTGAGCTTAGGCGGTCAACATCGCGGCGAGGGCTGCTCGGGATCTGGCGGCGGCAGCCCGACGATCTCCTGACCGGCTGTGAAGCGCCGGCCGCGGAAGCTGACCTCGCCGGCGCCGAGCGCACGCCAGAGACCCGCGTGATGAACGGCGGCAGTCCGGCTGTCGAGCCGCAGCAGCTCCAGCTCTGACGCGCCACCCAGCACCTGCCAGCGGTGGCCGAACTGATCGTGGTGCGGAATGACGGCGAGCCCCCGCAGGAGACCGAGTGCCGGGATGGCTTTGCGCTCCAGGTGCCGCGGCCAGCGGGCCATCACCAGCGTGCTGGCGCCGAAGGCCATCGCGCCGGCTGAGGAGCCCGCCAGCCCCGCTCCCCCTCGCCAGGCCGTCAGGATCGCCGCCCAGACGGGCGAGCCGGCCAGCGCCTTGACGGCGTAGCCTGGGTCGCCCCCAAGCAGATAGATGGCGCCGGCGGCAGCGGCCATGGCGGCCAGCTCCGCGGATCTGGCGTCCGCCGGCCGCCGCACGGGCAGCTCCCTGGCCTCCGCGCCCAGGCCGGCAAACCAGCTTCGGCCCAGCGTCAGCAGGGCCGGCAGGTCCTGGCGCACGGCAGCTGTGGGCACCAGGAAGATAGGCCGACCGGCGGCCGCGGCGACCAGGCTGCGGTCCTGAGCTTCGTTGCCTGGCTGCAGCTCATCGCCGCCGTTGACGAGCAGCGGGCCACACATCAGCACTTACTATGGACGGGTGTCTGCGCCGCCCCTGCGGGTGCGGATCGCGCCCAGCCCCACCGGTTACGTCCACCTGGGTACCGCGCGCACCGCTCTCTTCAACCTCCTTTTCGCGCGTCAGCGCGGCGGTTCCCTCGTGCTGCGCCTGGATGACACCGACCTGGAGCGCAACCGGCCTGAGTACGAGGCGGCGGTCTATGAAGGTCTCCACTGGCTGAACCTCAGCTGGGACGAGGGACCGGACCTGGGCGGCGCCCGCGGGCCCTACCGGCAGAGCGAAAGGCTCGATACCTACAAGCAGGCTGCCGCTCAGCTGCTGGAGGCAAAGAGCGCCTACCGCTGCTACTGCACCCGTGAGGAGCTGCAGGCCGAGCGGAAGGTAGCGGAGCGGCAGAAGGTGCCCTATCGCTACTCCCGCCGCTGCCTCCAGGACCCGCCCGCCGACTACCGCAGCCGTGATTTCACAGTCCGGCTCCAGGTGCCGGACATCGGCTTCACCAGCTTCAGCGACCTGATCCGGGGCGAGGTGCAGTTCGAGAACGCTCTTCTGGGTGACCCGGTGATAGTCAAGTCGAACGGCTACCCGACCTACAACTTCGCCAGCCCTGTGGATGACGCGCTGATGGAGGTGACACACATCCTGCGCGGTGACGAGCATCTCTCCAACACCCCCATCCAGCTACTGGTTGCTGACGCCCTGGGCAGGCCCCGCCCGCAGGCGTTCGCGCACCTGCCCGTCATAACCGGCAAGGATCGCAAGAAGCTGAGCAAGCGCCTTCACCCGGAAACGCGGCTCAGCTATTTCCAGCAGCGCGGCTACCTGCCCGAGGCGATGCTGAACTACCTGGCACTGCTGGGCTGGAATCCCGGCACCGAGCAGGAGGTGTTCTCGCTGGCCGAGCTGACCGGGGTGTTCGACCTCAGCCGCGTTCAACATGCGGCCGCCATGTTCGACTGGGAGAAGCTGGACTGGCTGAACGGCCACTACATCCGCTCGCTCAGCGATGCGGAGCTCGCCCAACGGCTGCGCGCCTATCTGCCCAACCTGTCCGAGACAGTGGTCCGGCAGGCGGCGCCCGCGCTGAAGGATAGGCTGGCCCGGTTGGGGCAGGCCGAGGAGCTCCTCGGCTATCTGACTCAGCCCCCCGCTCGGACGGAGCTGACAGCTGACCAGGAGCGCATGGTCGCGAAGGCGGCATCGGCGCTGAGCGAGCTCAACGACTGGACGCCAGCGAGCATCGAGCTGGCCCTCGAGGCAGTGCGGCAGGCGCACGAGTGGAGCCGCGGCAGGTTCTTTTCACCCATCCGCTGGTGCGTCGCCGGCAAGGTTTCGCCGCCGCTTCACCACACGCTGGCGCTGCTGGGCAAGGAGGAGGCGCTGCGCCGCCTGCGGGGAGTGCCGGCATGACGCCGAGCGCCTACTTCGCCACGATTGTGATCGACCTCAACCCCAACGTGGCCCGCCTCGGGCCGCTGCTCATCACCTGGCACGGCGTGTTCAGCGTCATAGGCATCATCGCGGCGGCGCGCGTCGGCCAGTACCTGCTGGCCGGCGAAGGCATCAGCGGCGAGCAGGTCTACGACATGGCTGTCTGGATGGTCGTGGCCGGCATCATCGGCGCCCGCCTCCTCTACGTCTGGGAGAACTACCAGTTGTTCGTCGGCGCCTGGCAGAAGGTCGTCTTCCTGAACGAGGGCGGCATCAGCCAGTGGGGCGGCATCTTTGGCGGCCTCCTGGGCGGCCTGGCCTGGTCGCTCCGGCACGGAATCGACTACCGCCAGATCCTGGACGCTGTGGGTCCCGCCAACGCGCTCGGCTTTGCCATCGGCAGGATCGGCGACGTGATCAACGGCGAGCACCACGCCATCTCATCAAACCTGCCCTTCGCAGTCGAGTACGTAAACCCCGAGACACTCGGTCAGCCCGGCCGCTCGGTCCACCTGGAGGTCGGCTACGAGCTGCTTTGGAACCTGCTCGTATTCGCTGGCGCTCTCCTGACTTACCGGCGGCTCAAGCTGCGCCTGCCGACCGGGGTGGTCGGGCTGCTCTGGCTGGCCCTCTACTCGTTCGGCCGCTTCTGTCTGAGCTTCCTGCGCGAGGACTCTCTGCTCTACGGCCTGCGCCAGGCGCAGTGGGCGTCACTGGCGATGATCCTGGCGGCCGCAGTCCTGAGCGCTGTCTGGCTGGCCTGGGAGAAACGCAGTCGCTCGGACACCGAGCTGCCGACGGCGCCGACCGCCCCTCAGGGCTAGTGCACCACTAGCGCCTCCCGCCGGCGGCAGCCCGAGCCCGAGCCTGGCGGAGCACTGGCGGCGGCTTCAGGAAGCGACCGGCGAACCAGGCCCCGCCGCCCACCAGGGGTCGAACGGCCGCGGCAGCCAGCCGCGGCCGGCGCATGCCGTAGAGCTGCAGGGCGCCCTCCGGCAGGATCGAGATGGCCGCCTGGCCGGCGACCGCCCAGACGGGACGCAGAAAGACGGGCAGCGGCGGATGCAGCACCGTGTCCACGGCCTCGCGCGCCGGCCGGGTGACCTGCAGAAGGTGCGCGGAGGAGTCGAGGAAGGCCAGGTTGGCCGCTTCACTGGCAGGCACCGCACCGGCTTTCAGGCCCACCAGTTCCGCCTGTCTGACCATCTCAGCCACATAGCCATCGGCCTCGCCTGCTGACAGGGGGCGGACGAACCGCCGGTAGGCGGCCAGGAAGCTTGCCACCAGCGTCCCGTGAATCCAGAGCAGAAGCGTTGGGTCGTCCGCCGCGTAGGGCAGACCTGTCACCTTGTCCACACCGTGGATGGGCACGTGCACTGCCCGCACCCGGGCGCCCAACGCCTGGGCCTGTTTGGTGGTGCCAAAGATGGTGGTCATGACGTAGTTGCTGGTTCGGTCGTAGCGGCCCCAGACGTCCTTCCGGTAGTCACTGTGATCGGCCACGGCCGCTATCGCCAGCGGGTGCAGAGCCTGCCACATGAGTGCCGAGAGGCCGCCGACCAGCAGGGCCGGCTCAGAGTGCAGCCGCCAGGCTGCCGAGCCGGGGCCGAACAGACCCAGGTCGGGACCTGGGCTGGTGCGAGAGGGCGGCGGGTTGCTCATCTACTCCAGCATGAACCCGGCCCGCTCCGGACCCTCGGGATCGTGTTTGAAGTAAACGTGGACGACGCTGCCGCCGGCCGCCAGAGCCCGCAGCTCGCGTCGCCAGCGCTCCAGGGCGGGGCGCTCGTAGGAGCGCCGGAGACGGACATAGGCGAATTGCCCGGTCTCGGTCATCGGCGCCAGCGGCCACTCCTCGGCGTCAGTTCGGCAGAGGGCAGCACCGTGCCGCCGAAGGCAGTCGTAGACCGGCGCACAGAACCAGGACTCGTGCCGGAACTCCACAGCCGCCGGCCGGGCGAAGGCGGTAAGCAGTCGTTCCAGCAGCTGCTCGTCACGCTGGCGCCCCGGGGGCCACTGGACGAGCGTGGGGCCGAGCCTGTCGCCGAGTGCGCCCAACCGCTCGCCCAGCGTCGCCGCCAGTCCCGCCTTGTCGAAGGCTGCCGCCGAGTAGGTCAGGCCGCGGCTTGCCTTGCAGCAGAAGCGGAAGTCTTGATGCACCTGGCCCGCCCAGCCGGCCAGGGTGGTCACCGGGGGCAGCTGATAGAAGGTGCCGTTCAGCTCCACGCCGTTCAGCCGCTCGGCGTAGTAGGCGAGCATGCGCCGGGCGGCGAGCTTGGTCGGATAAAAACCGCCCTTCCAGCTCGGATACGCGAAGCCGGAGGTGCCGGCGTAGAGCGAGGTCAGACTTCCTTCGGCTGCAGCAGCTCACGCTCGACCCGGGCTCTGAGCTGGCCGCAGGCGGCGTCCCCCTCCCGCCCGCGCGTGTCGCGCAGCGTTACGTTCAGGCCCTGGGCGCGGATCTGAGCTGCGAACCGGCGGAGCGCCGGTGGCTCCGGCTCCTTGTAGGGCGTGTCGTCGACGGGGTTGAAGGGGATGAGGTTGACGTGCGCAAGGCGGCCCCGAAGCAGGTTGCCCAGCTCCAGCGCATCGCGCTCCGAGTCGTTCACGCCGGCCAGCACCACCCACTCGTAGCTCACGCGACGACCTGTTTTTTGACCGAAGCGGTCAGCCGCAGCCACGACAGCGGCCAGCGGGTACTTGCGGTTGATGGGTACCAGGTCATCGCGCAGGTCGTCGCGAGCCGCATGGAGCGAGATCGCCAGCGTCACGGGCAGCCCCTCGTCCGCCAAGCGCTCGATCCGCGGCACGAGCCCGGCGGTTGAGACTGTGATCCGGCGAGGGCTGATGCCGAGACCGCCCGGCTCGACCAGGCGGCGCACCGCGGCCAGCACAGCTTCATAGTTCGCCATGGGCTCTCCCATGCCCATGAAAACTATGTGGGAGAGTCGCCTGTCCTCTTCACGCAGGAGCCTGGCGGCGTCCACGCCCTGATCGACGATCTCATGGCTGCGCAGGTTGCGGCCGAAGGGACCCTGCCCGGTGGCGCAGAACGGACAGCCGATGGGACAGCCAACCTGCGAGGAGATGCAGAGGGTGCTCCGGCGCTCGTAGCGCATCACCACCGCCTCCACCGTGTACCCGTCCTCCAATCGATAGAGCAGCTTGGTGGTGGAGGCTTGATCGGCCTCAGTGCGCCGGATCTCCTCCAAGGAGTGGCTGCGGAAGTCCTCCGCCAGTTGCCGACGAAGCTCGCTCGGCAGCTCGCTCATGGCCTCGATCGCCACTCCGCGCCAAAGGTCCTGCCGGATCTGCCGAGCGCGATAGAACGGCTGGTCCCGGGCAGCCAGCCATTTGCTGAGCTCGTCGTCGGTCAGTCCGCTGAGAGCCGGCTTCGCCGCCAGTGAGATCACGCCGCTACGATACTGGCCGGTGCGCCGCCTCTTTCTGATCCTTGCGCCCCTGCTCCTGCTGGCCGCCGCCACGCCCGGCCAACGTCCCGCGGAGCGGCAGCCGCTGCCGGCGCCCAGCCCGGCCCCCGACGTGGACCACGGCGATGACATTCCCGAGTGGCTGCCCTATCTGGCAGCGCCGGCGAGTGGTCCGCGCCCCGCCTTCAACTGGCCTGTGCGGGGATCCATCTCGCAACCCTTTGGCTGCACTGGATTGGCTGCCGAGCGGGGCACTGCTGATTGCCCGACCGGCTTTCACCAGGGCATTGACATAGCGCAGCCTCAGGGCACGCCCGTCGCGGCCGCAGCCGACGGTATCGCCTACGCCTTCCCCAACCGGGGCCGGTACGGCATCCACATCATCATTCAGCACCCTGGCGGCTATGCCACCGCCTACGGCCACCTATCGCAGGCGGCCGTCGGCTGGGGAGCGCCGGTCCGGGCAGGCCAGCAGATCGGGCTGGTCGGCACCACCGGCAACTCGACTGGTCCCCACCTCCACTTCGAGATCCGCTTCGCGGGCAGAGCGTTGGACCCGGCGCCCCTCCTCGCCGGCCCCCAGCCGGACCCGGCGGTCCTACCTGCCGGCTGGCCGGGCGCCCCGGTCGACGACTGGCGCGGAATTCGCTGACCGCGCAGTTCCCGCTCGGGTCAGACCTGGACGTCGTTTTCGGCGGGTTTCGGCGGCTGATACCTGCGCGCCTGTTCGGGCCGGCCGCGCCAGCGCCATTCCTCCGGCAGCATGGCCTCGAGGAGGTCGTCATAGCTGACCACACCTAGGATGCCGCCCTGCTCATCGACCACCGGCAGTGAAGACAGGTTGTAGTCGGCCATCTGGACAGCCACCGAGGGCAGGTCGGCATCGGCGTAGACGGCAATCGGGTCGGAGGGAGAGAGATCGAGAAGAGTCGCTGACACTTCAGCGCAGAGCAGCTCCGCCAGACCAACAGCTCCTGACAAACGACCGTCGACCAGGGTGTAGAGCGTGGTCAGGGTGGCGGGCACGTCCTCCAACTCACGGAGCCGGCGGATGCTTTGCTCCACCGTCAGTGCAGAGGGCAGAGCAATGAATTCGTTGCTCATCAGGCCGCCCGCGGTTTCCGGGTTGTAGCCGAGCAGCTTGCGAACCTTGGCCTGCTGCTCGGGAGGCAGCAGCTCGAGCACAGGTCGGCGCTGCTCCTGGTCCAGCTCCATCAGCATGTCGGTCGCGGCGTCGGGGTCCATGTTGGCGAGGATGGTTGCCACCTCCTCCCGGCTCCGGCCCTTGATGAACTCCAGCTGATGCTCCTCGTCCAGCTCCTCGAAAACGTCAGCTTCGAGCTCGTGGTCGTGCTGGACCGCGTCCAGGATCTCCTCGCCCTCATCATGCGAGGCCTCTTCCACGATGTCA
Organism: Candidatus Dormiibacter sp.; assembly: GCF_050999135.1. Classification (NCBI taxonomy): domain Bacteria; kingdom Bacillati; phylum Candidatus Dormiibacterota; class Candidatus Dormibacteria; order Candidatus Dormibacterales; family Candidatus Dormibacteraceae; genus Candidatus Dormiibacter; species Candidatus Dormiibacter sp. Next base: position 28,679 of record NZ_JBPCPN010000053.1, read on the forward strand.
GCGATATCAGCCGGCCTGAGTTTGGCCAGGCGGGAGGAGGGGCCCACCTGAGCCGACGGCACGTGACTCACCAGCGGCTCCACGCGTGCCCAGTCGATCTCGCTCTGCTGGACCCTGCCCAGCCCGAACGCGGCCAGGAGTCGGGAGGGAGGTGAGGGCACTATGCCGACCACCCGCCAGGAACCCTGCTCACCTTCCAGCACAAGGTCCTTGACCCGCACCAGGCGAGCCGCATCGACATCGATGACCGAGTGACCCTGGACATCGCCCTCCAGCAGGACTTCTCCGGGCCGCCGTTCGAAGGGACGGCTGTCGACGCTCTCGGTGCGCAGCCTGCAGCCGTTGGCGGAGAGCTCGCTCAGATCCCGCGCGGAAACGAAGACGTCCTTGCCGTCCCGGTGGACGAGCACGCCAGTAACCGTGGGCAGGCCGCCATCGACCAGCTTCACCACACCGTCGACAATCTTGCCCACCTCGCTCCCTGACGCGGTCAGCAGGGGCTGATCGTTCAGCTTCGAGAAGTGCAGCCGGGCCAAAGTGATTTACCTCCTAGTGTCCCACTAGCCTAACTATGAGCGCCAGCCGCCAGCTGGATGCTTTTCACCACCAACAACAGCGCGGCGATGACCAGGTACGCACGCAGAGCGGACATGCCGAACCGCCGCATCGGCGACCAGGTCGGCCGATCCAGCAGCGCCAGGGGCGGCATGGTCCAGCCCTGCTGCCTCTGACGCCGAGCTGCGGTCCGGTCAGTCCTGGGTCCTCTGCCCCTCACCGCCAGGAAGGCGCCGAGGCTGAGCAATGCAGCCAGCACCAGTGCCGCCATCACCTCGGCCAGGCTCTTGACGTCAACCCCGGGGAACAGCGTGGTCACAGTCAGGATCCCAGACAGCGTCAGCAGCACTGTGATGATGACCGCCGCGATCGCGTTCAGCCAGGCCGGGTTCACCCACGGCCCGAGCACGGCCCGGTCGTTGCAGAGGAGGAGCAGAAAAACGCTGGCGCTCGGCAAGAGAAGCCCGGCCAGGGCCTGTACAGCCGTGGTGATCAGCCCGAGCGGCGCGTGGGGTATCAGCACGATGGCGGCGGCGCCAACGACAAGAGCCGCGAAGCTGGCGTAGAAGCCCCGCGCCTCTCGAAAATTCCAGTGCAGCGAGTGTCGCACGCCGAAGGTATCCCCGGCGGCGTAGGAGGTGGCCAGCGCCACAGCCGACGCACCGATCAGTGACGCGTTGAGGAGCACAATGGCAAACATTGCGCCCGCGGGTTTGCCCAAGACCCGGCTGAGACTGTGCCCGGTCTGACCGGCGTCAGTGAAGTGGCCGAAGTCACCTGAGCCCCCGAACGCTGCCGCGCAAGTCACGACGAGCGCTGCCGCACCGATGACCGTGATGACTGAGCCCAGGACTGTGTCCGCCCGCTCGTAGGAGATCCAGCGCGGTGTGATGCGCTTGTCGACAATGTTCGACTGCTGGAAGAACAGCTGCCAGGGGGCCACCGTCGTGCCGACAATGGCGATCACCAGCAGGACGGAGTCGCCGGTCAGTCCGCCCTGAATCCCCGGCACCACGAAGTCGTGCAGGACCGGACCGATCTGCGGGTGGCTGATCACTACCAGCGGGATCACCAGGAAATTGGCAGCGACGAAGACGAAGAGCACTCGCTCCCACCTGCGGAAGCTGCCGGATGCGGTCACGACGATGAGCGCCAGGCCGGCGAGTGGAACCGATATATAAGGGCTCAGGCCGAAGTGCTCCAGTGCCAGGCTGACACCTATGAACTCGGTTACCAGGGTCAGAAAGTTGAGCAGAAAGAGATCTCCGACTGCGAAAATCCCCCACCACCTGCCGAAGCGCTCAAAAATCATCTTGCCGTGACCCATTCCGGTCACGGCGCCCAGCCGCACCACCATCTCCTGGTTCACAATCAGGACCGGGATCAGCAGCAGCAGCTCCCACAAAAGGCTGGTGCCGTAGTTTTGGCCGGCCTGAGCGTAGGTGGCGACCCCCCCGGCGTCGTTGTCACCGACCATGACTATGATGCCGGGACCGATGACCGCCAGGAGGACGAGCAATCGCTGGCGCAGCGAGCGAGGCGGCCCTGAACCGAGCCTGATAGTCCCCAGCGCACCTGTGATGTCGCCGACGTGAGCCGGATCCAGGACGGCCCGCGAAGTACTTATCGGATCAATGCCGCCGCGGGGCTCGACCGAAGATCCGCGCTGGTTGCTCATCTAACACCTCCTTTTGGTTGAGTGCGTTTTCCTCTGCCCCGCACTCCGACCGGAGATGAGCTAGCTGCTGCGAGCGCTTCCCAGACGGGGCACAGGGACGTCTTTCAAGTTCCGTTGGTCGGGACTCATACGCCTCCTGTCAACGCCCCTCATTGCTGAACCTCCGAGCGGGATGGCGCCTTGGGCAGGCTCAGGGCGGCGAGGCCGCCGTATGCACCCCACTCGTTTTAGCTCTTGGCGCCGCACGGCTTAGATTCGTCAGCCCGGCCCCCCTTGGCCGGAGCACCTGGCCTGATCTGGCGCGTCCCTCGACGTTTTAGATCAGGTGCCTTTTTTCCGTGTGGTTGCCTCGCCTAACGAGGTGCAGCAAACTGCTGAATCAGGATATCACTGGCCCCGGGTTCACTCGGCGACCCTGTGCCTCAACCCGTCCGGCTGTAGAGGCCGTTGGCCTCGCTCGCCCGGCCTTCCTGGATCAGCTTCCGCAGGTGTGCCTGCAGCGTCATCTCGGCTGCCGGCCGCAGTGCTGAGCCGGCCTCCAGCTCGGCATAGACGCGGTCGGCCAGCCCGCCCAGATCGGTGGGACCGGCGGCCAGGGCGCTGAGCACCTGGAACTCGCGTTGCAGGCGATGCTGCCTGTATTCGGCGATCTTGGCGGCCGGATCCTCGATCGGATCCCAATGACCCGGAAAGATGAGGCGCGGTTTCAGCTCGGCGACCAGGTCCAGCGAGCGAAGGGACTGGGCGACGTCGCCTTCCGGATAGGTGACCATCGAGCTGCCGCGACCCAGGATGAGATCGCCGCTGAACAGCACTCTGTCCTCAGCCAGCCAGAAGGCGAGGTGGTCAGCGGCGTGGCCGGGCGTATGCAGCGCGATCACGCTCAGCCGACCGCTGCGCACCACCTCCCCGTGCTGCAGTTCGGGGAAGCGCAAGACGCGGGCATGGTGGGCCGCGGCGAGCCGCTCGGCACCCTCCAGGTGATCCGCGTGTGAGTGCGTCACCAGCACGGCTCCCAGCGCCTGCTGGCCCAGCGCCGCAACTATGCGCCGGCGGTGCGCAGATGAGTCCGGGCCGGGGTCTATCACCAGCTTGACGGGCTCGTCGCCCACCACCCAGGTGTTGGTGCCGGGACCGGTGTAGGGGCCGGCGTTGCCGGCCAGGACCCGGCGCACTGTGGTCATCAGGCGTGCCCGCGCAGGAAGAGCTCTAAGGCTGCGGTCGGCTGCGCGAGATGGCGACGACTATGAGGATCGCCAGCACGATGGCGAGGCCGAGCGGCAGGAGCGGCACGCCGATGGGCACTTTCTCATCCCCTCCGCTCGGCGCTGACGTCCTGGCGCAGCAGCGAGTAGATGACCATGTCATGCCAGCCGCCCGCTCGGAACTGGGCTCCGCGGAGAACGCCCTCCCGGCTGAAGCCGGCTTTATCCAGCGCTCGCTGCTCCGCGAGGTTTTCCACATCAGTCGACGCTTCGAGCCGATTCACCTGCGTGGTGGCCAAGAGCCGTCTGGCCAGCAGCTGCTGCGCCTCCACCCCGTAACCGTGGCCGCGCGCCTCCGGGACCAGGGCGATGCCGATGTTCCAGGCCCGGGATTCCGGATTGGGTCCATGGCTCACAGCGTGCCACGTCACGGTGCCCAGCGGCGCAGCGTCGGCACTTCGCTCGACGATGAGCAGGCCGCGCTCGTCGCTGATCAGCCCTTGTCTCGCCAGCACCCGGGAGAGCGAGGCCGCCGGCGCCGAACCGAAGTCGTTGAAGAAGCCGCGATAGAGCGGCGAGCTGTTCCAGCGATCGAGCAGAGGGCCGTCTCTCGAGGTCGCCTCGCGGAGCCGGACGCGGGTCGCGATCTCCCCGCTCAGCTCAGGCGGCCGGCAAGTAGATGCTCGCCAGATCGCCCTCCTCGGGATCGAACCAGCCGCCCAGCCGCGTCTCCACTAGGAGGCGGATCAAAGGCTCACCCAGCTCGGGGACAGGTAGAGGCACCCGTTCGCCGGCCGGTTCCAGGCGCAGTCGCCACCAGTCTCCTGAGGCCGTAGCGCTGAAGCAGGAGCCGGCGCCCCCAAGCCAGTCATACGCGCGGCTCAGCGCCTGCAGCAGCGATGGCTCGGAGGCAGTGACACGCGCCTGGGTGGGCACGCTGCGCTGCGCCCCCGGCGCCGCCAGGTTGAGGACGGCGCCCAGAACCACCGCGCGCTGCTCATCCCTCGGTTCGACCGCCAGCAGCTCCAGACCCTCAGCACGCCGGCCGACCTCGAGGGCCAGGTCATGAATGTCTTCGACGGAAACCGGGCGGCCGTAGGCCGACTGCCGGGTCAGCTCGCGCAGCGCAAGCAGCGAGGAACGCAGCTTGTGGCCGAGACGTTCGATGAGCCGGGTGCGGCTTTCGTCCGCCAGCTGTTGGGCCAGCAGTTCCGCCTGGCGGGCGGCTGCGCGGCCGTGTGCCGGATCACGCGCCCAGCCGCAGAGACGGCCGCCGATGCGCAACTCGGTCCAAGGGCCGCCCGGCGGCGGTTGGTTAGCGGGTCCGTGCCGGCGGCCGCCAGGTACCTCCTGTAGAACTCCGCCGATGCGAACCCACATCGGCGTGGAGTCGCTCCCTGGGCCGGTCAATCTGGCAGCCTCCGTCATCAGTGAGGAAGATAACCGCTTTCGACCCTTCCGCCAGCGCTGAGTGCTGCATCGGCACTCGCGCTCTTATACGATCCTCACAGAGTGCCGATACCCCGGAATCGACCCCGGCCCCCCCTGCCCCAAGGTCTGGACGTCTTCCGACCCGACGAGGTGATCGCCTCGACAGTGCTCGTCGTGGAGGACGAGGCTCCCATGCTTGCTCAGCTGGAGCTTGACCTCAAGCTGCTTGGTTACCAGCCCCGGACCGCCGCCGATGCCGAGACGGCGCGCCGCGTGCTGGGCGAGGAACGGATCGCCGGCATTCTCCTGGACCTCATCCTCGATGAGCGCGAGGAAACCGGGTTCGAGCTGCTCCGCTGGATCCGCCAGCACCATCCCGGACTGCCGGTGGTGGTACTCTCGGCAGCCAACGCGAGTTCCGCCTCCATCCGTCGAGCGTTCGAGCTCGGCGCAAGCAGCTATTTCGTCAAGGGAGCCGCCGGGCTGGGCCACATCTACTCCGACCTGGGCGCCCGCTTGGCCGAGGGTGGCGGCAGCCGCGGCGGCAGCTATATGTTTGGCCGGCTCGAATTCGACCCGGTCCGCCGCACGGTTAGCCTCGGCAGCAAGCAAATCCGGCTCACCTCACAGCAGACCTCGCTGCTCGTCCACCTCTCCCACGGGTCGAAGGCGGCCACGGCGGGCGACCTCATTGAGGCCGGGCTCTTCCGCCCTGACGCTGCGCGCTCAACCGTGCACTCGGCACTGCTGACCCTGCGCCGAAAGTTGGACGAGCTGGAGCCGGGACTGGGCGGCCGGTTTCTCTCCTCGACGGCCCGCGGCTATTCCCTCAGCAGCACTATCTAACATTCGTGACGCTGCGGGGGCGGACATCGGCGCGCTGCCGCGATCCAGAAGGCCACGGGTGGGCTTAGCAACCCCACCAGGACGGCCCCTGAACGGTCCGTAGTGAACACAGCGTCCACCCGTATAGTCGGCATGGTTTTGCTGCCTGCCCGCCGCCTGCCGCTGCTCTTGCTCCTACCGGTCCTCATCGCTGCGCTGCCAGCCACGGCCAGGAGCCTGGCAGTTGCTCGCCCGGCAGCCAATGAGCTACCCCGGCAGCTGCTCGGCGCCCAGGATCGGGTCCAGGCTGCCCGCGCCAAAGCCGACAGCCTGCGCGCCCAGCCGGCCGGCACCACACCCCTCGACCAGATGCGACACGACGCCCAAGTGGAGCGGAGTGAATACGACTATCGGCAGGCGCTGCGCGATGAGCAGGCGGCGATCTACCGCGTCGCCGGGACGCCGGGGGCCGAAGCCACGAACCTGGCCTCGCTGCCGGCCGAGCGCCGGCCTGCCGTCAGCGCCGCCGCCAGAGCGCTGCGGGGCGTTTGGCGTCTGGCCGGCTACCAGGACTTGAGCCAGGTTCAGCCTCGCCACAACCGTCACTTCCCGGATTCGGAGCCCGTCGCCACCCTGCTCAGCTACTACCAGGAGGCGCAGGCTCGCTACGGCGTGAATTGGAGCTACCTGGCCGCGATCAATTACGTGGAATCGGACTTCGGTCGCACCAACGGCCCCTCGAGCGCCGGCGCGCTGGGGCCCATGCAGTTCCTGCCTTCCACCTGGCAGGAGGTCGGCCAGGGTGGGGACATCATGAGCTCCCGCGACAGCATCGCAGCCGCCGCCCGCTATCTGCTGAGGGCCGGCGCACCGGCCAACATGGACCGCTCGGTCCTCGCCTACAACCACGACAACGATTACCTGGCAGCCATCAGCGGCTACGCCGAGGCGCTTCGCAGCGACCCGGCCTGGTTGGAAAAGCTGTACTACTGGAACACTTACGGATGATGCGTCAGCCCCGCCCGCTCGCTGCCATCCTCGCGCTGCTGGCGTTGGCCGCCTTCTTTGCCTCTGCCTGCGCGCCACCGGTGCCGCACCTGGTCAACCGCAGCGCTCGGGCGACTTCACCCAGCCCGTCCGGTTCCCGAAGCACCCCGCTCCCGTCTCTGGCGCCTCCGTCAGCCAGCTCGCAGGGCTCGGCTTTCGACGCGACTCACGCGGCAGCTGTGCTGGCCCCGGCGGTGGGCCTCGTCATAGTCAACCTGGCCGGCGGACACGTCGCCGAGGGCAGCGGTTTCGTGATCGATGTGAACGGCGGCCAGAGCTATCTGGCCACCAACAATCACGTGATCGACAAGGCGCAGAAGGTGCAGGTGCTGATGCCCGACGGCCGCCACTTCGTAGCGGCTCTGCAGGGCACCGATCCCCTGGAGGACGTGGCCGTGCTCAAGGTTCCTGACACACTTCCCAAGTCGGAGTTCGCGGACTCCACGCAGTTGAAGCCCGGCCAGCCGGTGGTTGCGATCGGCAGCGCGCTGGGTGGTCAGGGCTTCGGCTCGGTCACCGTCGGGGTGATCTCCGCTCTGCACCGGACGCTCACCAACGTCGGCACTTCGGGCCAGGCGAGCGAGAGCCTGCCTGACGTACTGCAAACCGACGCTCCCATCAATCCGGGCAACTCTGGTGGCCCGCTGGCCGACGGGGCGGGCCGGGTGGTGGGAATGAACACCGCCGGCGACACGAACGCCAACAGCGTCGGCTTCGCAATTCCCAGCCGGGTGGTGCAGCGGATCGCCGGCAACCTGATAGCAGGCAGGACCCCGGGGCACCCCTATGCAGGCGTCAGTTACCTGCCGGTCGAGGACGCTCTCGTCACCCAGGACGTGCAGGGCTACGGCGTGGTGGTGAGCTGTGTGGTGCCAGGCAGCCCGGCCGAGCAAGGCGGCGTCAAGGCCCACGACGTGATCGAGAACCTGGATGGGCGACCGCTCAACAACGGCATCACCTTCGCCGGCGTGCTGCAGCTGCACAACCCGGGCGACAGCGTGGCCATGAGCCTTGTCCGAGGTGGCCAGAAGGTCGACCTTCAAGTCACGCTGGGGGAGCGTCCTGCCACACCCGCCAGCTGCAGCGGCTGAACCGAACGCCGGCTGACCTCCCGGCCGCTCGGCGGGAGACGACCATTAGAGTATTCACTCGTGGAGTATCGGATCGAACAGTTGGGGCAGGTCGCGGGGGTGGCTGTCGACACGATCCGCTTCTACCAGGGCAAGGGACTGTTGGAACCTCCCCGCCGCGAGGGCAGGGTCACCTGGTACGGAGCCGAGCATGTGGAACGCCTGGGGCGGATCAAGGCTCTGCAGCAGCGGGGCTTCACGCTGGGCGTCATTCGGCGTTTCCTGGCGGGCGAATTGGAATCGTCAGACGAATCGCTGGTTCAGGCGGTGACCACCGAGGTGGCGCCGGAGACACTGACGCTGGACGAGATGGCCAATCGCAGCGGCGTACCCGCCGCGCTCTTGCGGAACCTCGAGCAAGCCGGGCTGCTGGTTGCCGTCGGGGAGGGCGATGAGGCCCGCTACCCGGCGCGAGACCTGGAGGCGGTTGGCGCCGGACTGAAGCTGGTCGAGGCGGGCGTCCCGCTGGGCCCGCTATTGGAGCTGGCGGCGGAGCACTCGGTCTCGATCGAGCGGACGGCGGCACGCGCAGTCGATCTCTTCGACCATAATGTCCGCGAGCGGATCCAGGCGGAGGGATTGCCGGCGGAGGAAGCTGAGCGGCGGCTGCTGCTGGTCTTCCAAGAACTCCTCGAAGCGAGCAGCGCACTTGTCCGCCGTCATTTCGAACGCGCTCTGCTCCGCGCCGCGCGAGAGCGCATCGAGCGCCCCCTCTGAGTAAGGCGCCGGTCGGGCCGCCTTTAGTCCGCGAGCTGGAGAGCAGCCCTGATCTGATCAGCCTCATGAGCGCAGCCCGAGACGCTGGCTTGGAGACCATGCTGCTGGAACGACCGCTGCCCGACGCCGTCTCAATTCTGGGCTTGGGCCGCAGCTACGACCTGGTCGCCACTGTCGAGGGCGTGGCGCTGGCGACGGCTGCTGGCACCCGGCTGGATGAGGAGCCGGGCCACCGCAGGCTGGCGGCGGCCGGCCGGCTCTGGCGCCGCTTCACCTCGGATCAGGCCGTCGAGGAGGAAGCGCTGCCGGGCACCGGCCGGGTGGCGCTGGGCGGCTTCGCCTTCGATCCCGACCGCGAGCCAGAGGCGCCCTGGCTGGGCTTCCCCTCCCTGCTCTTCCGGGTGCCTCAGCTCGCCGTGACCAGAGTGCGCGGCAGGACCTTCCTCTCCGGCGACGAGTCGCTCTTGGACTGCCGCCCCTTCGCCCAGGCGCCCGCAGCCCGCCGTCTCAGCGTCGAAAGCGAGCGCAGCCCCGAAAGCTGGTCAGCTGCTGTGGCCGAAGCCAGCCGGCGATTACGCGCGGGAGCGGCGGCGAAGGTGGTCCTGGCTCGGCAGGTCTTCGCCCATGCCGACGGGGTGCTGGCCGCAGGGGCGGTGCTTCGCTCGTTGCGGGCTTCCTATCCGGCCTGCTATATCTACTTGGTCAGCGGCGCCGACGGCACAGCGCTGGCCGGCGCCTCACCCGAGCTGCTGCTCCGCCGGGCGGGCTCCCGCGCAGTCTCCCAGCCCATGGCCGGCAGCATCGCGCGTGGCCGCAACGAAGCGGAGGACGAGCAGCTCGCCGAGGAACTGCGCGCGAGCGCGAAGGACTCCGAGGAGCACCGGATCACCGCCCGCCACGTGCGTCAGGCGTTGGCCCGCTTCGGCGCCGTGGTCGAGCAGCGCCCACCAGAGGTAGTGCGGCTGACCAACATCCAGCATCTCGCAACCGAGGTACGAGCGCGGCTGACGCCGCCGGTTCCCAACCTGCTGGAGGTGGCCGCCGAGCTCCATCCCACGCCGGCGGTCAACGGCTCTCCCGCCGCCAACGCCCGGGAGATGCTGGCCGAGCTGGAAGAGATGGAGCGCGGCTGGTATGCGGGGGCCGTGGGCTGGCTTGACTCCCGGGGCGACGGTGAGCTGGCTGTCGCCATCCGCTGCGGCCTGCTGGACGGCGACGGCGCGCGCCTCTACGCCGGCGTGGGGATCATGCCTGACTCCGACCCAGCCGCCGAGCTGGCGGAGACTGAGCTGAAGCTGAAAGCTCTGCTGGGCGCGATCTCCACCTAACAGGGTGTCGAGTCAGCCTGCGCGTGCGCATGTGTGCGGGGCCGACCCTAACCGGCCGTGACGAAACAGGGCCGGCCGGCCGCCGCTACGCGTGAGCTCTGCTGACGATCCGCCCGACCTGCTTCACGTGCGGCCGTTCATGGAGAGCCAGCCACTGCGCATAGGAGTGAACTGTCCGCTCGAGCACCGTGCCCGCTCCGGTCACCGTCGCCGACCGTGACCAGCCGTCCTGCGGCAACGGTTTCAGGACGGCCATCAGATCGGCACGCTGCGCGGCAAATGAGCCCAGCGAGGACTGGAAATCCAGTTCGAGATAGTCAGTCTTCCGGATCCAGGTGCGGGGATTGACAGCCCGCAGCGTCGGATGGTTCTCAGCGATCATCCTCGCAATGCAGCAGCCCCAGACGTCAGCACACGCACGGAGGTGGGCAAGCACATCGTTTGCCGACCACTCGCTGTGTTGGGGGGCCGCATGCAGTTGAGCTGTGGTCAGACCGGCTGTGAGCGCGGCGAGGCGCGGCGGTGTCTGCGCCAGCAGCGCCAGGACCTTGTCGATCGAGAGTGCGGTCCGGGCCAACCGCCGCCGGACGGTACCAGAAACCAGCAGGTGTCTTTCGAGTTTTCGCGCGCGCGCCCGCAGCGCATGCGCAAGCTGTAAACATCCGGCAGCCTGGCTAGGCGCGGACTTTAGCGTCTGTCAGCGGAGCGCCCCTGCCACCGCCGCCCAGCAGGCCTGGTGGCCGGCCAGGCTCTGCTCTCGTGAGAAGCGGGCGCAGACGAGCGTGGAACGGTCGGCAAGCAGCGCGCGCTCCAGCGCATAGGGCAGGTCCCCGGGATCGGTCACCGCGCAGAAGTAGAGGTCGTAGAGCAGCGCCACGTCCTCCAGGCGAAGACCCAGCGGCGTCGTGAACAGCTCCTCGAACACGTCTGGGTGCTGCGCCGCCGGAAGGTAGTCGAAGATGCCGCCGCCGTTGTTGTCGAGCACGACTATCACTGCTCGGATGCCGTGCCGCTTGGCCGCCCAGAGCCCATTCATGTCGTGGTAGAGGCTCAAATCGCCCAGGAGGAGAACCGTGGGGTTGCCGGCGTCGGCGGCGGCGGCCCCCAGCCCGGTGGACACGAGGCCATCGATGCCGCTGGCACCGCGGTTGGCGAGGAAGCGAACTCCCGGCGCCGACCCGGGCCAGAACACATCGACGTCCCGGATGGCCAGCGAAGAGCCGGCAAAGACAGTGGCCGGCTCGGGCAGCTCGGAAGCGAGGGCCCTGACCACGTGGCCTTCGTGCAATGGCGACTGATACAGCTTGCGGTCGAGCGCCGCCATGGCGGTCGCCGAGGCGTCCCGCCAGACGTGCTGCCAGATGCCATCGCCCTCCCGCAGCTTCCCCTCCAGCTGCTCCAGGAGCGGCAGCGGATCGCAGCGCACTATCTCGGCCGCCAGCAGGTCGGGATCACGCCAGCCGCCCGCCTCATCGATGAGGATGGTGCGGGGGTGATAGCGAAGAAGGAACTGGTTCAGCGCCTTGGAGGTTGGCGGTGCGCCCAGCCGGAGCACCAGGTCGGGAACGTGGGCTCGGGCCCAACTGGGGTCGCGCAGGAGAGCGTCGTAGGACTCCACCACTCCCAGACCGGCCCTCCGCCGCAGCTGCGAGGTGGGCTCCGCCAGAAGCGGCGCGTCCAATCGCGTCAGGAGCGCGTCGAGTGCGTGGCGCAGCCGAGCGCCATCCCGCATCTCCCCCGCCACCAGCAGCGGCCGGTCCGCCCGGGCCAGCGCAGTCGCGATCCTGTCCACCAGCTCCTCCGACGGCTGACTCGGGCCACGCCAGAGCCAGAGGGGATCGGCGTCGACCGGCACAGCTCTCGGCACGCGGCCCGGTTTGGGGCTGAGCGGCTCCCGAAACGGCAGGTTGAGGTGGACCGGCCCTGGCAGCTCCCCTCGAGTCTCGACCAGCGCTCGTGCGGCCAGCCGCCGCCAACGCCTGGGCGCGGCGGGGTCTTCGTCGGGCAGGCCGGGATCGAAGAACCAACGAGTGGCGCCGCCATAGAGGCGGCTCTGCTCGACTGCCTGGTTGGCCCCGACATCGCGGAGCTCAGGCGGACGGTCGGCGGTGAGCACGAGCAGGGGAGTTCGCGAGTAGGAAGCCTCCAGCACGGCGGGGTGGAACTCCGCGGCCGCCGTACCGGAGGTGCACAGCAGCGCCACCGGCCACTCCTGCGCCTTGGCCAGACCCAGGGCGAAGAAAGCTGCGCTGCGCTCGTCTATGTGAACCCAGACCTTGACGCTTGGGTGGCGGGCGAAAGCCATGGCCAGCGGCGCTGAGCGGGAGCCGGGTGCCACACAGGCATGGCGCAGCCCGCTCCGGGCCAGCTCATCGACGAAAGTCGCCGCGAAGGCCTGTGTAACCTCGCCTTCAGACATGGTGCTAGCCCTGCCCGGGTTCAGCCAGGGACCCGAGAGCTGGGCCGAGCAGGCTCGCCTGACTGGCAGCTCCCAGCCCTGGCTTTGCCCTGAGCTGGCTGCGACCACACTGTCGGCGGCCTCGGCCGAGCTGGAAGCGTCCTCCAGCGGAGCCGGGCCGCTGGATCTGATCGGCTACAGCCAGGGCGGCCGCCTGGCCCTCTACGCGGCGGCCAGGGGCGTGTTGAAGCTGCGCACGCTGACTGTCATCAGCGCGCAGGCAGGCTTTGAGGGCCAAACCCGAGCGGCCCGCCTGCGCGCCGACGAGGAACTGGCCGGCAAGATCGAGGTCGAGGGTAGCGAATGGTTCGCCGAGCACTGGGCGCTGCTGCAGCCATTTGCGGGCCTGCGCCAGCGTCGCCCGGACCTCGCCGAGGCGCTCGCGGCGGCGCGGCGCCGGCACGACCCGACGCATCTGGCCGCGCAGCTCCGCGGCATGGGCGCGGCCGCTGAGCCACCTTTCTGGTCGCGGCTCGCCGCCATCGAGGCGCCCACGCTGGTCATCGCGGGCGGCGAGGACGAGCGCTATGTCGCTTACGCCCGGCGACTGGCTCTGATACTGCCTCACTGTTCTCTTGAGATCGTGCCCGATGCGGGCCATGTGGTGCATTTGGAGCAGCCGGGTAGGGTGGCGCGTATTCTCGCGCGGCACCTTCACGGCCGGTAGCGCTCGAGCGCAGCTCGATCCAGTTCGACCCCCAGCCCAGAGCGGCTTGGCAGCAGAAGATGAGGGCCTTCCCAGTCGAGCCCAGCTGCCAGCTCCGATCCTCCCAGCCAATCCGTGGCCAGCCCGCAGGCCAGCGGCTCACGCTCCAAGGCGCAGGCGACATGCAGCGCCGCCGCGAGGCCGATCGAGGACTCGAAACTCGAACCTAGTGTGGCGCCGCACCGGGAGCCGGCGGCCAGTGCCAAGGCCCGCTGGGGTCCACCGACGGTGGCGAGCTTGACCGCCGGCAGCACTCCCAGCGACAGCAGGGCTGCCGCGAAGTCTGGATCGGCCAGCGACTCGTCGGCCGCCAGCGGCAGGTGAGACTGGGAGCGGAGGTGCGCCCAATCGGACGGCGGGGCGGCCGCCCCCAGCGGCTGCTCGATCAGCTCCAATTGGAAGCCGGCCAGCGCCCGCAACCGCTCGGACGCTTCCAGCCAACTCAGCGAACCGTTGAAGTCCAGGCGCAGACGGGCGCTTGCGCCGGCGGCGAAGCGAGCCGCGCCCAGTCTCTCCAAGTCGGTCTCCAGCGCCCGGCCGGCCGACTTCAGCTTGAAAGCTGCGAAGCCGAGAGAGGCCCAACTCTCCACCTCCGCCACCACCCTGTCAGGAGCTTCAGCAGTGACGAGCGCTGTGCACTCGACGCGATTTCGGCGGGGACCGCCCAGCAGCTCTGTGAGCGGGACGCCTCGACGCCGCGCCGCCAAGTCCAATTCCGCGGTCTGCAAGCCGCAGCGGGCGGCCGGCCCAGGAGTGCTCTCGCCTTCCAGCTCAGCCAGCAGCTCCGCCAGGGACCCGCTCCGGCCGGCCGTCACGGGCGCCTCCCCCAGGCCTTGGAGCCGGCCCTCAGAGCGGATCACCAGCACCGATTCCCGGAACGCTCCGGCCGCCGGCCTTCGGATCGGGATCAGCTCCAGGCCGCTCACAGGAGCAGGCCGGCAGCCCATAGCAGCGCCCACCAGACCTCGATGATGCCTGTGCGCTTCAGGGCGCTGATGAGGACGGCAGGCTCCCGCGAACCGGAATCTCGGATGACGCCGGCGACCATGGTGACTGTCAGCGCCGGCAGCGCCGCCAGCCGCGGCACCCAGCCGGCTACTGCCGCGAGGAAGGGGATCCCGAGCGAACCTGCCAGCAGCAGGGTGATCAGGGTACGGGTGGCACCCCGCCCTATTCGCACGGCCAGAGTTCGCTTGCCGGCGGCCGAGTCCGTCGCCAGGTCCCGCAGGTTGTTCAGCGCCAGGATCGCACAGGCCAGAAAGCCGGTTGCGCAGCCCGCCGCCCAGGCCGCAGCGGGGATGTGGTGCTCGTGCACGTAGACTGTGCCGGCGGTGGCGAAGAGGCCGAAGAAGATGAACACGAACAGTTCGCCCAGCCCGAGATAGCCATACGGTCGAGGACCGCCGGTGTAGAGCCAGCCGGCCACCACCGCCAGCGCACCAACAGCTATGAGCCGCCAGTCGCTGGCCAACGCAACAGCCAGCCCGGCGCCGGAGGCGAGGGCAAAGGCGGCCAGGGCGGCGTACTTCACCTGGCGCGGCGGAATCACTCCCGACGCTGCCGCCCGGATCGGGCCCACCCTGAGCGGGGTGTCGGTGCCTCGGGCGAAATCCGAGTAGTCGTTGGCGTAGTTGACTCCGATCTGCATCGCGATCGCCACCAGCAGGGCACCGAAGCCAGGGAGTGGACGGATCGAGTGGTCATGGGCGGCGATGGCAGTCCCCGCCAGAACGGGCGCCACGCTTGCCGCCAATGTCGCCGGCCGAGCGGCCAGCCACCAGATCAGCGGCTTGCTCAGCGGGGGGCGGACTTCCGGTCTCAGGACGCTATGGACGCTTGGGGAAGCGGGCGAAATCAGCCTTGCGCTTCTGGACGTAGGCGTCCCGGCCTTCCTGCGCCTCTTCGTTCATGTAGTAGAGCAGCGTCGCATCGCCGGCCAGCTGCTGGATGCCCGCCAGGCCGTCGTCGGCTGCGTTGAGGGAAGCCTTGAGCAGGCGCAGGGCGAGGGGGCTGTGCTCGAGCATTCTCTGGCAGACCTGCAAAGTCTCCGCTTCCAGATCGCGGAGCGGCACCACCCGGTTCACCAGGCCCATCTCCAGCGCCTGCTGGGCGTCGTACTGCTCGCAGAGAAACCAGATCTCCCGAGCCTTCTTCTGACCCACTATGCGGGCCAGCAGCCCTGAGCCATAGCCGCCATCGAAGCTGCCGACCCGGGGCCCTGTCTGCCCGAAGCGGGCATTGTCAGCGGCGATCGTGAGGTCGCAGACGACGTGGAGGACGTGACCGCCGCCCACCGCGAAGCCGGCCACCATGGCCACGACCGGCTTGGGGGTTCGACGGATCTGGATCTGGAGGTCGAGGACGTTCAGGCGGCCGATGCCCTGAGCGTCGCGGTAGCCGTCATCCCCGCGGATGCGCTGGTCGCCGCCGGAACAGAACGCCTCGGTTCCGGCGCCGGTCAGGATGATGACGCCGATGGTCGGATCGTCGCGGGCCACGTTGAAAGCGTTGCTGAGCTCGAACAGCGTGGTCGGCCGGAACGCATTGCGCACTTCAGGCCGGTTGATGGTGATCTTGGCGACCCCGCCCTGGGTGTCGTAGTGGATGTCCTCGTAGGCCCCGGATGGCTGCCAATTGTTCAAGTCAGCACTCATGGAGCAGATGCTCGCATGGTGTAATGGTAGTGAACTTCAACGAACCGATGGATCCCTTGCGACAACTGGCCGCCCGGCACGGTCCCCGCCGGGCCCTGAGTGACAGGGGCGCCGGTTATTGGGTGACGTGGTTCGATCTGGATCAGCTCGCTCACGCCTGGGCCGGCAGATTTGAGGCGGCAGGGCTGAGACCTAGCGAGCGGGTGGCCGTGCAGGAGCCTGCCGGCGTCCGCTTCTCGGCTCTGCTGCACGCGTCTCTGCGCTCTGGCGCAGCACTGGTCCCCATCCCGCTCCGGGCGCCGGCCGCCGAGGTGGAGCGGATTCTGGCGGATTCGCGGCCGCGCTTCCTCGTCCGGGAGGGGCTGCTGGAGCCGACGGCTTTGGAACCTGCAACAGGCGCTGCGGAGGACGTCTGCGTGCTCTACACCTCAGGTACCACGGGGCAGCCCAAGGGCGTGCGACTGACGTTGGCGAACCACGCGGCCTCAGCTCAGGGCTGCGCTTCGGCACTGAGCGCGGGCCCTGAGGATCGCTGGCTGCAAGTGCTGTCGCCTCATCACGCTGGCGGCCTGGCCATCCTTTTCCGCTCGGTCTTCTTGAACCAGCCGGTGGTTGCGCTGCCCGAGTTCGAGCCGGCGCTGGTGCTGGACGCCATGGAATCCGAACGGCCGACCCTGGCCGCCCTGGTGCCGACAATGCTGACCAGGCTGCTCGATGCAGGCGGCCTGGAGGGGCTGCGCAGGTTGCGCGCGATCCTGATCGGCGGCGCACCCGCTCCGGCGGATCAGGTGAGGGCCTGGGCAGATCTGGGGCTGAACGTCTGTCCCAGCTACGGCCTCACGGAGAGCGCCTCCCAGGTGGCGGTGGTGCCGCCCGGCCGAGCCAGGGAGCTGGCCGGGACCGCCGGACTCGTCGGCGCCCACGCACAGGTGGACCTGGAGGACGGACAGATCATCGTCAGCGGCGCCTGCCTCTCGCCCGGTTACGTCACCCCTGAGCTGAAGCCCTCGCGTGCGGGCGGCCGTTTTGCCACTGGTGATCTGGGGCTCCTGCGAGACGGCGTGCTGACGGTCCTGGGACGCAGCGACGACACCATCATCACGGGCGGCGAGAGCGTCAGGCCGGAGGAGGTGGAAGCTGTTCTGCGAGCGCACCCGGGCGTGCGGGACGCCGCCGTCGCCGGCCGCCCCGATCCGCTTTGGGGCCAGGTGGTGGGCGCCTGGCTGATCGGCGAAGCCTCGGTGGAGGACCTGGAGGGTTGGTGCCGGGCGCGACTGCCTTCCTTCAAGGTGCCTCGGCGCTGGCACCGAGTCAGTGAGCTGCCGCGCAACTCGGGCGGCAAGGTGGCCCGCCGCTCTCTGCCTGACTAAGCTCAGGCAGATTCAGTTGATGCGGCGCTGGCCGGGACCCCATTCCCGGTCGCGGAGCAGGAACTTCTGGATCTTGCCTGTCGACGTCTTCGGCAGCTCGCCGAAGTCGACTGCCTTGGGCACCTTGAACCCGGCCAACCGACCCCGGCAGTGAGCGATGATCTCCTCGGCGGTGGCCTGCCCGCCCGGTTTCAGGGTCACAAAGGCTTTGGGCACCTCACCCCACTTCTCGTCGGGGATGGCGATGACAGCCACCTCCATCACCGCGGGGTGACTGACCACCGCCTGCTCCACCTCGATGGTGGAGATGTTCTCACCGCCCGAGATGATGATGTCCTTCTTCCGATCGCGCAGCTCGATGCCCCCGTCGGGATGCATCACCCCGATGTCCCCCGAGTGAAACCAGCCGCCGGCAAAGGCCGCCTCGGTGGCCTCCTCGTTGGCGAAGTAGCCCTTCATCACGACGTTCCCACGCATCACCACCTCGCCCAGGGTCTCGCCATCGCGGGGGACGTCATTCAGCTCGGCATCGACGACCCGCACCTCACCGGCCAGCAGGTTCGGGTGGCCCTGCCTGGCGCGGCGGGTCGCCTGCTCGACCGGCGGCAGCTGCTCACTGCCGGGCGGTGGCACGTTGATCGTGTAGGGCCCGTAGGTTTCGGTCAAACCGTAGACGTGCTGGAGGTCGAAGTTGAGCTGCTGCATCTCGGAGATGATCGTGGGCGATGGCGGGGCGCCGGCGGTGAGGACCCGTACAGGCCCTGCCAGGCGCTCCGCCGCCTGGTCGTTGACGAGCATGATGAGCACAGTCGGAGCGCCGCAGAAAGCTGTCGCCTGGCCCGACTTGAGCAGCCGCCAGACAAGAGGCGGGTCGACCTTGGGAATGCACACGCTGGTGGCGCCCGCGGCGACTGTGGCCCAGGTGAAGCACCAGCCGTTGCAGTGGAACATGGGCAGCGTCCAGAGGTAGCGGGAATCGCAGTCGAGCCGGAGGTCCATCGCCATCGCCACTGCGTTCAGATAGGCCCCGCGATGGTGGTACATCACTCCCTTAGGCCGGCCTGTCGTGCCTGAGGTGTAGTCGATGGCGATCACCTCGTACTCGTCCTGCGGCACCGGTTCGCTGGGCTCTTCGGAGCCAGCGGCGACGAACTCCTCGAAGTGGGCGCCGAGCGAGACTTTGCGCACTCCCTTGGGCGCCTGGGCCAGCTGCTCCAAGAGGTCGGGTGAGTGGAAGACGAGCTGCGAACCCGAGTGCTCCAGGATGTAGCCGATCTCATCCGGGCTGAGCCGGGTGTTGATGGCGACGACTATCGCACCGACCATTGGCACCGCGAAGTGGGCCAGCTGGAGCGGCTCCGAGTTATAGGCCAGGAAGGCCACGCGGTCGCCCTTCCCCACCCCGGCGGCCGCCAGCGCGCCGGCGAAGCGGCGAGCTCGCACCAGCCATTCGGAGTAGGTGAAGCGCGATTCGCCGTCGATGACAGCTGTCCGGCTGGCGTGGACCGCGGCCGAGCGCTCGAGGAAGCTGAGCGGGGTCAGCTCCTGCCGGTAGACCGGCCGCGTGGCTGACTGCGAGGTCGTCTGCTCAGATACGGTCATTGGCGCCTCTCCTGACCATGGCTTCGCGGCACTCTACGCTGTCTATCATGCCGCTGATTGGCGCCCATGTCGACTCGACCGGCGGACTTCATCACGCCTATGAGCGCGCCGCGGCGATGGGCGCCGCCGCGATCCAGGTCCATCCCACACCGCCCGGATTCTGGGGCTCGCCCAAGCTGGATCCAGAGCGCATCGAGAAGTTCCGCGCCGCCGCCGACGCGGCCGGGCGACCTCCGTTCTACTTTCACGCCGTCTACCTGATCAACCTGGCAGGGCCTGATCCGAAGCTTCGGCAGCGCTCCGAGAGCACGCTGGCAGGCTACCTCCGGGCAGCTGACGAGCTGGGCATCGACGGCGTGATCTTCCACACGGGCAGCCACAAGGGCGCCGGCTTTGAAGCCGTGCTGCCCATCATCACCGAGCATCTGAAGAGCGTCATGGAGCGCGCCGATCCCCAGCGAGCTCGCCTGCTGATCGAGAACAATGCCGGCGCGGGAGGCTGCGTCGGAGCGCGCTTCGAGGAGCTGCGGGCGATGCTCGACGCTGTCGACGACAGCCGCGTCAACACCTGCTTCGACACCTGTCACGCGTTCGCCTCCGGCTACGAGATGCGGACACCCGAGGCGGTGGAGGAGACGCTGGCCGAGTGGCAGCGAGTGGTCGGCCTGGAGCGGCTGGAAGTTGTCCATTGCAACGACTCCCAGTTCGGCCTCGGCTCCAACCGGGACCGCCACGCCAATATTGGACTTGGCCTGATCGGCGAGGATTGCTTCCACGCCCTGCTTCACCAAACCTGCCTGGAAAAGATCCCGTTCATCTTGGAGGTGCCCGGTTTCGAACAGAATGGGCCCGACGCCGCCAACGTGGAGATCCTGCTCCGGCTGGCCGGTTAGTGTCCGTGTCTGCAGGTGCCGGAGCAGTGGACTCGGAGCTGGAGGGGCGGCGGCTCAACGAGCGGCTGATCGCCTCGCTGATCGACTCGGGCACTATCAGTCAGCCGGCGGTTGCAGCAGCCTTTCGGGCCACGCCGCGGCATCATTTCCTGCCGGGCCTGAGCCTGGCCGAGGCCTATGCCGACGAGGCAGTGCGCACGAAGACCGGCGACGACGGAGTCGCGCTCAGCTCGGCCTCCCAACCGGCGATGGTCGCCATCATGCTGCAGCAGCTGCAGGTGGAGCCGGGCAACAGCGCTCTCGAGGTCGGCACGGGCACGGGCTACAACGCCGCGCTTTTGGCCCATCTAGTGGGGCCGACGGGATACGTGGTCAGCCTGGACGTGGACGAGGACCTCTGCGCTCGGGCGCAGGAGAACCTGGCTCGAGCCGGCGTCAGCGGCGCGGAGGTGAGGCGGCAGGACGGAGCCCAGGGGTGGCCGGAGCGGGCTCCGTTCGATCGCATTGTGGTGACCGCGTCAGCTGCCGACCTCTCGCCTCAGTGGCTGTGGCAGCTCCACCAAGGAGGGCGGCTCGTGGTGCCGATGGCGCTCCTGGAGGGTGGTGAGCGCCCTTGCCCTCATCTCTGCGCGACCTTCGTCCGGGAAGCTGACCGGCTCCGGGGAGAGTTCCTGCAAGGCTGCGGATTTCTTCCCTTACGCGGAGAACTGGTACCGAAGTCGGGTCTGAGCGGCGAGGGGATGGAGGGCGAGGCGGATGAGAGCGTGCTGCGGACAATCTCGTCGTACGTGCTCGATGCGTCGCCGGCCGTGACTGAGGCTCTCGTCGGCTGCCGGATCTTCTGGCGCCGGCCGAACTTCAGCTTCTGCTTGCGCAGAGCGACCAGCCGCCACCCGAGGTGAGACAGCGCCTTCTTTTGCTCTCGCCGGACCGGCCGGCAATGGCTCAGGTCTCCACTCGACAACCCACCAGCCCTTTTTCCAGATGTCGAATGTCGCAGGCCTTGTTCGACGTCCTGGTTGGAGCTTGTCCGGCGCCCCTGAACCCGCCCGGAGACTTAGCTTCACTCAGTCCAGAAGGAGACATTGACCATGCGATTCATGCTGCTGCTCAAGGCAAACCAGGACACCGAGGCCGGGGTCGTGCCCGGTCCAGAGGTCTTTGCCGCGATGGCCAGATTCAACGAGGAGGTGGCCGAGGCTGGCGTGCTGCTGGCGGCCGAAGGGCTCCAGCCCAGCTCGAAAGGGGCCCGGATCAAGTTTTCGGGTGAGAACCGGACTGTCACCGACGGCCCCTTCACGGAGACCAAGGAGCTGATCGCCGGCTACTGGCTGCTCCAGGTGCGGTCAAAGGAAGAGGCGATCGAATGGGCCAAGCGCAGTCCTCTGCAGGAAGGTGAGGTCGAGGTCCGACAGGTTTTCGAAGCTTCGGACTTTCCACCCGAGGTCTTTCCGGCTGAAGAGGCGGAGCGCGAGCAGGCGCTGCGCGAGGAGCTGCAGCGGAAGGCCTCCAAGCAGTAGCGGCCGCGCGCTGGATCCTGTGCCGCCGACCTAGCGCTGATGAACCCTCATGACGGATCGCGAGACGCAGAGTGCCATCGAGGCGGTCTGGGGGATTGAGTCGGCGAGGCTGATCGCCAGTCTGACCCGGATCGTGGGCAGCCTCGATCTGGCGGAGGAGCTGGCCCAAGATGCGCTGGTCGCAGCGCTCGAACGGTGGCCGGAGTCGGGCGTACCGCGCAACGCGGGCGCCTGGCTCATGGCCATAGCGAAGCGTCGCGCGATCGACCACTGGCGCCGGAGGGAGCGGCTGGCGAACAAGCTGGATGAGCTCGGTCGCGATTTGGAGGTCGACTCTGGCAATATCTCGCCCGATCTCGACGCCGCGTTCGAGGGCGAAATTGGTGACGACCTCCTCCGCCTGGTGTTCGTTGCCTGCCATCCTGTCCTCTCCCCCGAGTCGCGGGTGGCGCTCACGCTGCGCGTGCTTGGTGGTCTCAAGACGGACGAGATAGCGCACGCTTTTCTGGTCTCGGCGGCGACCATCGGCCAGCGAATTGTCAGGGCGAAGCGAACTCTCGCCGAAGCTCAGGTTCCCTTCGAGGTGCCCCAGGGGCCCGAGCTCGCCGAGCGTCTGTCCTCGGTGCTGGAAGTCATTTACCTGATCTTCAATGAGGGCTACTCGGCAACCGCCGGTGACGACTGGACGCGACCTCAGCCGTGCCAGGAGGCGCTCCGCCTGGGCCGGATTCTCGCCGGGCTTCTGCCCCAGGAAGCCGAGGTTCACGGGCTCGTCGCGCTCCTAGAGATCCAGGCTTCGCGCCTGGCAGCACGGGTCGGCCCCGCTGGGGAGCCGGTTCTGCTGCTGGACCAGGACCGCGGGCGCTGGGATCACATCCTCATCCAGCGGGGGCTCGGGGCCCTGCAGCGGGCCGAGCGGTTGGGCGGGGGGCTTGGCCCCTACGGCCTCCAGGCAGCGATCGCCGCCTGCCACGCTCGCGCGCCCACGCCCGGTGAGACGGACTGGGCGCGGATAGTCGCGCTCTACGATGCGCTCGCCCAACTGGCGCCGTCGCCCGTCGTCGAGTTGAACCGGGCGGTCGCGGTGGCGATGGCCTTCGGCCCAGCGGCCGGTCTCGAGCTGGCGGATCAGCTGGTCGCTGAGGCTTCGCTGCAGGGGTACTACCTCTTGCCCAGCGTGCGGGGCGACCTCCTCGCCAAGCTCGGCCGTTTGGCGGAGGCCCAGGCGGAGTTCGAGCGCGCCGCCTCCCTGACGCGAAACGAAAGAGAGCGCGCCCTGCTGCTGCGACGCGCGGCAGTCTGCTCCTGAGTGTGTCCTGTCAATGATCGAGCTGCGGTTCCCGGTCTGCCGGCGGCCGCATATATCCACTACCGTGTCCGTCGCTGAGCAGTCGACCAGGGGCGTCTTGGTTGTGTTGCGCTTACTGGAAGTGTTTGGACACGACGCGGTCAGAGGTGATATACTACGAACATGGGTTCGGTTCCTGAGTCAGCAGACCGGGCGCCGCTGGTCGACCGTCTTCATGGCGTGATCAGCGACCTGGCGCAGAATGTCAGGGCGTATCCGTGCTCAGTCCAAACGGATGAGCTGACCCAGCTCAACCGGGCCATCAACCGCCTGCAGGCAGAATTTACCCGGCGGACCAGAATTCTTGATCAGAACCAAGGTTGGGTGGCGACAGGCGCCTTGAGCACTCAGGCCTGGCTTCGCCGCGAATGCCACCTTTCCGCCGCCGCAGCGGCAGATCGGGTCAGGCTGGGGCGCCGGTTGGAAGACCTGCCGAAAACCGCGTCAGCCTTTGGCGAGGGTGCGATCAGCCTGCAGCATGCCTCGTTGCTGTGCCGAACTTGCGAACAGGTGGGCGTCGAGCCGACGCGAGAGGCAGAACCCATCCTCGTCGGGGCTGCGCGTGAGCTGGATCCGCGGCAGCTCCGCATCGTCACCGAGCGTTTCCGCTACTGCACCGATCCTGACGGCGTCGCTCGCGAAGTCGACGCCACCTTTGAACGGCGATACTTCGACTTGAGTCAGACCTGGGACGGCATCTACTTCCTGAACGGCATGTTCGACGCCGAGAGCGGAGAGGTTCTCAAGACCGCGCTCAATGCGCTACTGCCGCCCCCCGCCGGCGACGATCACCGCTCGGCCGGCCAGCGACGGGCAGATGCCTTGCTGGAGCTCTGCCGGCAGAACCTCGATTCCGGCTCGCTTCCTCAGCGTGGCGGCCAGAAGCCGCACCTGCACCTGCTCGCCGGGCTAGGCGCCCTGCAAAAGCTGATGGGTGCCGCCGCGCCGGAGCTGAACGGCCAGCAGATGGTGCCGGCCGAGACGGCTCACCTCCTCGCCTGTGATGCCGGCCTCAGCACGGACACCAGCGGCCAGAACGGCGAGGGCTGCGCTGACGCCCTGAGCCACATGTCACGCGTCGTTTCGGGAGCGACGCGAAGGGCACTCTGGCAGCGGGACGGAGGCTGCCGGTTTCCCGGCTGTGACCGGCCTCCCGGGTGGACTGACGCCCATCACATCGTCCATTGGGCGGACGGCGGCGAGACGAAGCTCGGCAATTTGGTCCTGCTCTGCCGCCGCCATCATCGGCAAGTACACGAGCAAGGCTGGCGCCTGATGCGTGAAATGGGTGGATCCCTGCAGGCCCTGCCGCCCTAAGTGTTAGCTGCCGTGCCGGCAGCGGCGCCACCGAAGCGGACAGCTGTGATTTCCGCCAATATGGCGAGCGCGGTCTCCTCGGCGCCGCGGCCGCCCAGATCCAGTCCGATTGGTCCATGGATGCGCGCCAGCTGCTCCTCGTTGAAGCCCTCCGAGCGCAGCTGCTCCAAACGGTTCTGGCTCGTCTTGCGGGAGCCGATCGCGCCTATGTAACCGGCGGCGGTCTTGAGAACACTCCGCAGTGCCGGCAGGTCGAACTTGGGATCGTGGGTGAGGATGACCACAGCCGTGGAACGATCCACCTCCATGCCCTTCAGCGCATCGTCGGGCCAGGCGATGACAATCTCGTCAGCCTCAGGAAAGCGCTCTTCGGTGGCGAACTGCGAGCGAGCATCCACCACAGTGACGCGGTAACCGATGACGCGCGCCAGGCGGTGCAGAGGAATCGCAATGTGGATGGCGCCTACGATGATCAGGTGGGGCGGACGCCCGAAGGGCTCCTCGAAGCGGTCCCCGTCCCTTCGCGGCAGCTCTGAAGTCGGCGGACCCGGCAGCAGCTCCACCTCACCGCTCGTCAGATCGGTCAGGAGGGTGAAAGGCCGCTCGGCCGTCACCAGCTCAACGGCCCGGTCGTGCTGCTCGGTCGCTTTCTGGAGGAACAGCTGGATGTGCCCGCCGCAGGCCAGGCCCACCTCGAAGGCGAGGTCGTCGGCCACGCCGAAATCGACCAGGCGAGCCTCACCGTTCTTCAGCGTCTTCTGTAGCTCTTCGAACACCGCCCCTTCGATGCAGCCATTCGAGACAGAGCCGGCCATGCGCCCGGTACCGCTGACCAGCAAACGAGAGCCCAGTGGTCGCGGGCTGGAGCCCCAGGTGGACACAACTGTGGCCAGCGCCAGCCGCTCCCCCTCCTGCCGCCAGGCGCTGTACTCGGCGGCAATCTCACGCATGGGCTATCTCACCGTACGCCGGCGGCCCAGGCCCGCCAGCAGGGACCCCAGCTCGTCAAGCGCCTTCAGGTTGTGCGCGGCCAGGAAGTCGTCAGTGTGCGGCAGCGCAGCCGCCATCCCCCGCGTCACCGGCTCGTATCCGGCCGAGCCCAGCAACGGGTTGAGCCAGATCAGCCTGTGCGACATGCGCCGCAGCCGGCTCACCTCGCGCGCCAACAGTTCTGGGTCTCCCCGATCCCAGCCATCGCTGACCAGGACCACCACCGCCCCGTGCCCCAGCACTCGCCGGGCCCAGCGCCGGTTGAACTCCGCCAGCGCCTCTCCTATGCGCGTCCCACCGCTGAAGTCGTGCACCCGCTTGCTCACTTCTGACAGGGCTGGCTCAATCTCCCGCTTTCGCAAGAGGCGCGTGATCCGGGTCAGCCGGGTGGAGAAGACAAACGTCTCCAGCCGCTCCCGCCTTGCCGTCGCGTGGGCAAAGATCAGCAGCAGGCGTGAATAGCGCTCCATCGAGCCGCTGACATCACAGATCAGCACCAGCGGCCGCCGACGCAGCTGCGGCTGACGGTGCAGGAGCCGGATCAGCTCGCCGCTAGAGCTGATCGACTGCCGCGCTGTGCGGGCGAGGTCGACTTCGCCGCGGCGCGCTGGGCGAGAGCGGCGGGTCCGGCGCTCGGCGATGCGCCACGGCGATTGCTGGAGCAAGCGCTTCACCTGCTCCGTCTCCTCCCATGACATCTCGTCGAAGTCCTTGTGCCGCAGCAGCTCGTCGGCGGAGTAGCCGGAACTCTCGTTGACCACCTCCTGCAGGTCGCCAGGTCGCTGTGCGCCCTGGTTCAGACCCAGCGCCTGCATCCAGCTCCTGGCCCGATCCGGCGCCAGCGGCAGCGGACGCGACTTGCCGGGCAGGAAACCGGCTCTGACCCGGGGGTCGGGAGGCGCCCAGAAGATGTCGAAAGCGGCCTCAAAGACAGGCAGCTCCTCGCGGCGGCCCACGAAGCAGGCGCGCAGGGTATCCCGAAAGCCGGCTCGATCCCGCAGGTCGATGAAACCGAGCGCCTTGGTGGCTGTGGTCAGCCGGCCCGGACCGCCGTCCAACCCGGCGTCGTGCAAGAGGCGGGCGAACGCGGCCAGCCGGGGCAGGAGATCAGGGGCCTGGACTGCCATGACCTGCCGAACTTCGCGTCAGGCGGCCCGGCGCTCGCCCGCAGGCAGCGCTTGTCGGCCGGGCCAGCGCAGCCTACCCTGCGTGAGCGCCAGCCCCACCAGGACGACAGCCCCGCCGATCGGCTCCCACCAGCCGACCCGCTCGCCCAGGAACAGAAGCCCGGCGACGGTGGCGAAGACAGGCACCACATACGTCACAGTGCTGGCGGCGGTCGGCCCGGCAGCGCGCACGATGCCCATGTTCAGCATGTAGGCCAGGCCGGTGCCGAGGGCGCCCAGCCCGACCAGCGCCAGCACGGCTGGCAGCGGAAACTGGTGTGGCAGCGGCCCCAGGAACGGCGTGAGCACGGCTAGGAACAGCGTGCCTGTAAGCAGCTGAACCGCTGCCAGGGAAGCCGCAGAGGCAGGTAGGTCGCTGAGAAACCGCCGCGTGTAGACGAAGGCAACCGCGTAGAAGGCGGCCGCGAGCAGGCAGGCCAGGTTGCCGATCAGCTGCGCTCCGCCCAGCCCCTGCCAGGGGTGCAGGATCAGCAGCACGCCGACCAACCCCAGCACCAACCCGACCACACTTGGGCGCGTCGCCCGCTCGCCGGGCAGCAGAGCGAGTGCCACCACCAGCGTCAGGAGCGGAGTGGTCGCGTTCCAAATCCCGGCCAGCACCGAGGAGATGTGGGTCTCGGCAAAGGCGAACAGTGTGTAGGGCACCACATTGAAGAGGATCCCCGCCACCCCGAGCAGAAGCCAGGCCCTCGGGCTGCGCGGCAGCTTCTCGCGCCGAAAGAGGAGGAAGGGCACCAGGACGGCCGTGCCGATGGCGAGCCTGGCGAGCGTGACCTGAGCCGGTGAGAACGCGGCATCCGCAAGCTTGATGAAGAGGAAGCTGTGGCCCCAGATGGCGCCGAGGATGAGGAGCTGGACCTGCCAGTTGCCGAGTGGGCCTCCCTTTGCGCTGACCTTCACAAAACCCAAAACCAGCAGGGTGCCGGGTTTGTTGCAGTCAAGCGCCCCGCGCCTGCTCGACCAGTTCGGGCAGCTGCTCGCGCGCTCGCTCCAGGTCCTCCTGGTATTTCAGCGCAGCCCCCAGCGTGGCGTCCACCAGTGAGGTGTCGATGCGCGTGGCGCCGAGCTGGGCAAGGGCCCGCGCCCAATCCAGCGTCTCCGCCACGCCCGGCGCCTTGTACAGGTCCAGCTCGCGGAGGCCATGAACGAGGGCTGTCACGTCGTGTGCCAGCTGCTCGGCCGCCTCCGGCGCCCGGGCCCGCACGATGGCAAGCTCCTTCTCCACGCTCGGGTAGTCGATCCAGTGATAGAGGCAGCGCCGCTTCAGGGCGTCGTGTACCTCGCGGGTCCGGTTGGAAGTCACGACGACGAAGGGCGGCCGCCGGGCGTGGATCGTGCCCAGCTCGGGGATGGAGACCTGAAAGTCGCTGAGCAGTTCGAGCAGGAAGGCTTCGAACTCCTCATCGGAGCGGTCGATCTCGTCGATCAGCAGCACGGGGGGCACAGGGTCGTCGTTGTCGATAGCGTCCAGGAGCGGCCGCCGGAGCAGGAACTCCTTGGCGTAGATCTCCTGCTCGGCAGCCGCCCGATCCGCTGAGTCGTTGAGCAGGCGGATGTGCAGCAGCTGGCGCGGGTAGTTCCACTCGTAGAGCGCGTGGGCCACGTCGATCCCCTCGTAGCACTGCAGCCTGATCAGGCGCGCGCCCAGGACCTGGGCCATGACCTTGGCCGCCTCCGTCTTGCCCACGCCTGCCTCGCCTTCGATGAATAGCGGCCGGCCGAGCGCCAGCGCCAGGAAGATGGAGGTTGCCAACGGCCGGTCACCTATGTACCGCCGCTCCTCCAGCCCGGCCATGACCGCTTCGATACTGACCGGGGAGCTCATCGGCCTCTAAGCCTATGTCCCGAGGCGGTTGGAGTGACGCCGGGCAGGTCGCTATCCCGACCGGGGATCGATCGGGGTGGGCGAGGGCGCTCGGGCCTCGATGACCTCGGCCGCGTCCAGGCAGAGGTCCTCTCGGAATCGCTGACCTATGATCTGCACCCCCAGCGGGAGGGCGCCCGACTGGCCGGTGGGCACGGCCACTGCTGGCAGGCCGAGCACGTTGACAGCCACCAGCAGACGCTGCGCGCGGAGCGTCCTCGCCATGCCTGACGCCTCGCCGGTATCGAAGCCGACCGCAAAGGGTGGTTCGGTTGAAACCGGACCCAGCACGAGCGGATGCTCGGCGCTGAAGAGCGACCAGGCTCGCAAGTGCCCGGCGCGCTCGGCCAGGCCTCGGATATACCCCGCCAGATCCAGCTCCTGACGGTTGCCAAGCATGAAGCCGACGGCGCGGCGGATCCCGACATCTCCTTTGGCCTCGATGTCGGGCGCCGTCATCACCCGGGTATCCGCCATGACGAGGAGCTCCCATAGCTCAGCCACTCTGTCAACCGCCGGTGGTTCGATCTCCTCGACGGCGTAGCCGGCATCGGCCAGCCAGCCCGCAGCGCGGCGCACCGCATCGGCGACCCTGGGATCCACACCCAGCCCGGCCGGGTCTGCCGTCACGGCGACTCGGATGGGCCGGCGCGCCGGCGGACCCTCCAGCGGCGCCGGCACCCACCAGGGATCGCGCGGGTCGGACCTGACCATGGCGGCCAGGCCGGCTCGAACGTCGTGCACCCGCCGTGCGAGCGGGCCCTGCACTGACATGATCTGGCCGGTGATGGGCCGCTCAGCCGAAGCGCTCGGGTTGTAGGCGGGGACCCGGCCCAGACTGGGCCTGATGCCGACCAGACCGCAGCAGTAGGCGGGGTAGCGGATCGATCCGCCGTAGTCGTTGCCATGGGCCAGCGGCGTGATGCCGCAGGCGACCGAAGCGGCGGCACCGCCGCTGGACCCGCCAGGCGTATGGGCCGGGGACCACGGATTGCAGGTGCGACCGCGAAGCGCGTTGTCCGTGTCCCAGCGGAGGCTGAACGCCGGCGTGTTGGTCCGGCCGACGATGATCGCTCCGGCAGCCTTCCAGGCCGCCACCTGGGGGCTGTCGTCAGGCGCGATGAGGTCGGCGTAGGCCTCGATCCCGTTCGGAGTCGCCTGCCCGGCCACGTCGACGTTCTCCTTGATCGTCACCGGCACCCCGTGCAGCGATCCCAGCGCCTCTCCCCGAGCGACACCATTGTCAGCGCTGTCGGCCGCCGTCAGAGCTTCCTCGCCCAGGACCACGGTGACCGCGTTGAGCGCCGGGTTCACGGCTTCCAGGCGGCTCAGGCAGGATTCGACCACCTCCCGACTGGAGACGGCGCGCGTCCGTATCGCCTGGGCCACCCGGACGGCGTCCCAGCGCCACAGCTCCTCGGTCATGCGCCCTCTCCTGGCCGGATCAGGGCCTTCGCCAACAACGCGCTGAGCGGCTAGCCGGCTTGGGCCTGCTCCACCGCTCGCCGCACCAGGACAGTGGCCAGATGCTTTTTGTACTCGGGTGAGGCGCGCAGGTCGCCGCTGGGGGAAAGCCCTTCAGCAGCTCGTGCGGCCGCGTCAGCAACCGATGCCCCCTCACTCAATGCGCGTTCGACAGCCGTGCAGCGCACAGGTGTGGGCCCGCAGTTGGTGAGCCCCACCCGCCAGCCGCCATCCACCTGCTGGGCGGCAGCTCCCACGATGGCCCAGTCGAACAGGCGCCGGCGGAACTTGATGTAACGGTGCGACCCAGGAGCGACGGGAAAGCTCACCTCGCAGACGAGCTCATTGGCCTCGAGCGGTGTGGTGAACAGGTCCTGGAAGAACTCGCGCGCCGGTATTCGGCGCCGGTTGGTGACCACCTCCGCATCCAGCATCACGGCCAGCGTCGGGTAGTCGCCGGCCGAGTCGGCGTGGGCGAACACCCCGCCGATGGTGCCCATGTTCCGCACCTGGTTGTCGCCCACTTCGGACGCGATGTCGGCCAGCAGCGGGAGGTTTTGGCGCACCTCTGCTGAGTGCTGAATGGTCACGTGCCGGGTGAGTGCGCCGAGCCTGAGCCGGCCGCCCTCGACGTGGATGTAATCAAGTTCCTTCAAGCCGTTGATGTCGATCAGCGCGCTGGGTTGGGCCAAGCGCAGCCGCATGAGCGGAATCAAGCTGTGGCCGCCCGCGAGCACCTTGGCGTCCTCGCCGTGCTTCTGGAGCAGGCTGGCCGCCTCCTCGACCGAGCCCGCGCGGGCGTATTCGAATGCGGCGGGGATCATCGGTTGCCCTCCTGGTTGTTGCCCAACTGGGGACCTGCCTCATGGGGTGGCGGAACTTCACCGCCTGTCCCCCACAGACCGCCACCCTCACTCTCACTGCCGGGCAGGGCCGTCTCACTGGTGCCGCCGCGCTGCGGCTCCGCCACCGTGGAGCCACCGGCCGCGCCGGTCGAGAGCTGGCCGGACGTTGCCGGCGCGGGCGGCTGGGTCGCGCCTTCGCCGGAGCCAGCGCCCTTGCCCTGTCGCTCAGTGATCTGCTGCCAGAGGCGGTCCGGGCTGGCCGGCATGTCGATGTGTTTCAAGCCGAGTGGTGAGAGCGCGTCGCAGAGCGCGTTGATCACCGCCGCGCTGGAGGCGATGGTGCCGGCCTCGCCGATGCCCTTGACACCCAGCTCATTGGTGGGCGACGGCGTGACTGTGCTGTCAAGCGTGAGCTTCGGCATCTCCGCGATGGTGGGCAGGCTGTAGTCGAGCAGCGTGCCGGTCTTGAGCGTGCCCTCGCTGTCATAGACGACCTCTTCGAACAGCGCTTGAGCAATGCCCTGGGCGATGCCGCCGTGCAGCTGGCCCTCGACGATCATCGGATTGATGACCGTTCCGCAGTCGTCCACCGCCACGTACTTCAAGAGCTCCACGCTGCCGGTGGTCGGGTCGACCTCGACCGCGCAGATGTGCGCGCCGAACGGCCAGACGAAGTTGGGAGGGTCGAAGTAGGCGACGGCCTCCAGGCCCAGTTCCATGTCCTCAGGCAGGCCCATGCCGTAGGCGGCGAAAGCGACCTCGGCGAAGGTCTTCCGCTTGTCTGGCGAGCCCTTGACGGCGAAGTGCCCCTGGTCGAAGATGACGTCCTCGTCGGCCGCCTCCAGCATGTGAGCAGCGATCTTGCGCGCCTTCTCGCGAACTTTCTGGGCCGCTTTCACTATCGACATGCCGCCCACCGCGAGGGAGCGGCTGCCGTAGGTGCCGTAGCCGAACGCCGGCCCCTCGGCGGTATCGCCGTGATGGATGTCGATCGAGTCGTAGGGCACGCCCAACGTGTCTGCCACCAGCTGCGCGAACGTGGTCTCGTGGCCCTGACCGTGGGAGTGAGTGCCCGTGTAGACCGCCACCGAGCCGGTCGGAAAAACCCGCACGTGAGACGACTCGGTGAGCGCCAGACCGCCGGTGGCGGGCGCTGTGGCGGCGCTGGGTCCAAAGCCGCAGATCTCGATCCAGGTGGAGATGCCGATGCCCAGCAGCCGACCCTCCTTCCGGGCCCCCTCCTGCTCCTGCCGGAACTTTTCGTACCCGGCCAGCTCGAGGGCCCGGTTCAGAGTGCCCTCGTAGTTGCCGGAGTCATAGCTGAGGCCGAAGTTATTGGTGTAAGGAAACTCATCCGGCTGGACGAAGTTCTTGCGCCGCACCTCCGCCGGGTCCCTCTTGATCTCGGCCGCGAAGATGTCGACCATTCGCTCGCAGAGGTGGGTCGCCTCCGGCCGCCCGGCTCCCCGATAGGGATCGGTCGGCACCCGGTTGGTCAGTACTCCCACGGTGCGGGAGGCAATCTGCTGGAACTTGTAGCCCTGCCCGGGCAGCAGGCAGGCGCAGGCCTGGAAGGCGCCGAAGGTTCCCACGTAGGCCCCACAGTCGAGATACTGCGTGACGCGCATGCCGAGCATCGTGCCGTCGCGCAGTCCGGCCAGCTCGACGTCGAAAACCTGACCCCGGCCGTGAGTCGTGGCCTGGATGTTCTCGGTCCGGGTCTCTGTCCACTTGACGGGCTGGCCGAGCAGCTTGGCCGCGGCCGGCACCAGGTAGTCCTCGGGATAGGGGCTGATCTTGCTGCCAAAGCCGCCGCCCACGTCAGGTGAGATGACGCGGAAGCGGCTCTCCGGAATGCCCATGGCGCCGCCCACAAAGAGCCGGATGAAGTGCGGATTCTGGCTCGAGAGCCAGAGCGTCATGTTGCCGTCAGCCTCGCGCCATTCCGCCATGACCACGCGGGGTTCCATCGCCATCGGCACGAGACGCTGCTGCAGGATGCGCTGCTTGACCACCACCTCCGCTTCGCTGAAGGCCCGCTCGGTGTCATCGGCATAGGTCAGGTCCCAGGCAAAGTTGTCGGGCAGGTCAAGATGCGTCTTGGGGCTGCCCTCCTGGATCGCCGCCTCCAGGTCCATGACGGCCGGCAGCGGCTCGTAGTCGACCGAGACCAGCTGCGCCGCGTCAGCGGCCTGGTAGCGCGTCTCCGCCACCACCACCGCCACTGGCTCGCCCTGAAAGCTTGTCTCCTCACCGGCGATGGGTCGCCGGTCGGGCACTGTCTTCTTTTCCGCCACGAAGGCGGGGGCCACCGGCATGGCGCCGCTGATCACCTCCGCAAAGTCCTGGGCCGTATAGACGGCCAGAACGCCCGGGGCTTGGCGAGCCGCCTCGCTGTCGATGTGGGTGATGCGGGCGTGGGCGAAGGGGCTGCGCACAACCTGCAGGTAGGCGCAGTTGGTCAGGCTCAGATCGTCGACGTAGCGGCCGTGGCCGCTGACCAGACGCGGGTCCTCCCGCCTGTGGATCTTGGCTCCGATCATTGTGCTGATCGCCATCTCTCTAGCCTCCGCTGGCAGCGGGCTGGGCTTCGGCCGCCCCGCTCATGGTGCGGGATGCAGTCTGCACAGCCTTGATGATGTTGACGTAGCCGGTGCAGCGGCAGAGGTTGCCCTCCAGACCCTTCTTGATGTCGTCCTCACTGGGCTTGGGGTTCTGTTGCAGGAGATAGGCGGCGGCCATGATGAAGCCGGGGGTGCAGTAGCCGCACTGGAGGCCGTGTTCGTCCCAGAAAGCCTGCTGGATTGGGTGAAGCGCGCCGTCCGGGGCGGCAAGGCCCTCGATGGTCTTCAGCTCGTGACCCTGGGCCTGGACTGCGAAGAGCGTGCAGGACTTGACGGCCTTGCCGTCCAGGTGGATGGTGCAGGCTCCGCATTGGCTGGTGTCGCAGCCGATGTGAGTCCCGGTCAGCCCGAGGTTGTCGCGCAAGAAGTGTACGAGGAGCAATCTCGGCTCCACCTCGGCCTCGCGCTCCTTACCGTTGACGGTTACAGCTATCCGGTGCTTCATCCCACCGCCTCCTGAACAGTTCTGCGGGTCAGCGCCAGCGCCGTCACGGCGCCGCGTTGAGATCTCTTAGAGAGCAAAGCCTAGGCCCTCTAGGGCACACTGTGCAGTGGGAAGTCTCAAGTGCAGATCGAGAACGAGCTGAACATCGGCGCGCCGCCCGACGAGGTCTATGCGTTTCTTCTGGACGTCAACCGAGTCGCCGGCTGCATGCCAGGAGCCGAGTTGACCGAGGTCGTCGATCCCTCCACCTTCAGAGGCAAGGTGAAGATCAAGGTGGGACCCATCACCGTCTCCTACAACGGCACCGCCCGGCTCATCGAGCAGGACGAGGCCAGCCGCACTGCCAAGATCCAGGCCGAAGGCAAGGAGACGACCGGCTCCGGCTCTGCCCGTGCGACCGCCACCATGACTGTGCTCGAGGCGCCGGGCGGTTCGCTGGTCAAGCTGATGAGCGACTTCAACGTGGCGGGCCGGGTGGCGAACTTCGGCCGCGGCATCATGGAGGACGTCTCGCGCCGGCTGGTCGGGCAGATGGGCGACTGCATCAAGGCTCATCTGGAGGCCGCACCGGCGGCAGCCTCTGCCCCGCCAGCCACCGGGGAAACCGGCGCCGCCGGAACGGCCGGCCCCTCCACCCAGCCGGCCGCCGCCGGGGAGCCGGCGGTTGCCGCCGCCGAGGCCGGCGAGCCTCAGCGAGCAGGCTTCACCCCGCCGGCGGCAGACCAGGCCGAGATGGCGAAGGCCGGACCTTCGCCCGTCTCCAGCCAACCGGCCTCGGCGCCGGGCACGGCGGCCAAGCCAGTCAATGCCTTCGGCGTGCTCTTCTCAGTTCTCTGGGAGCGTGTGAAGGGAATCTTCCGCCGCCGCTAGTGCCGCAGCCCGCCTTGCGCCATCCTCTCGAGAGCTACCTGGCGATCCGCCGGTTCAGCTATCTGAGCTCCCTGGCGTTTTCGCCGGACGGCAGCCAGATCGCCTACGTCTGGGAGGCCGAAGGTCAGCTCAACCTCTGGACGCAGCCGGCGGCTGGCGGCGAAGGTGTCCAGCGCACCAGGTTCGTCGAGGAGTCGGCCCGGCACGTGAGCTGGCCCCGGGAGGATGAGATCCTGTTGGGCGTCGACCACCATGGCAACGAGCAATGGCAGCTGCATAGCCTTCATCTTCGCGCGGGCGAGCTGAGCGACCTGACCCGGCGGAAGGACGTCCAGTATCTGCCCGGCTTCACGGATCCGGACCGAAAGCGCCACGTCTTCAGCGGCAACGCCGAGCGTCCCCAGGACCGCAGCCTCTACCTGTTGGATCTGGATAGCGATAAGATCCAATCGCTCCTTCTTGAGCCCGGCTACTGGTTCCCCGGCCCGTGGACCGCCGACGGCAGCCAGCTGGTGGTCGGCCGCTTCCGCGCCAACTCGGATCAGGACCTCTTCCTCCTCGACTCCGGCGGTGGCACTCCCAGCCTGCTGACGGCGCACGAGGGCGAGGAGTACAACCAGTCGATCGGACTGGCCGCAGACGGCCGGCTGCTGCGGCTCACCGACCGCGGTCGCGAGCATCACTGGCTCGGCCTTCAGGATCTTGCAAGTGGCGAGCTGGAACCGGTCTGGCAGGGGGACTGGAGCGTCGAGCATGCCGACTTGAGCCGGGACGGCCGCCGCGCTGCCTTCACAGTGAACGAAGCCGGGCGGTCAGTTCTCCACGCCGTCGAGCTGGAGACGGGACGCGAGCTGCCGGTGCCTGCCATTCCGGCCGGCCACTGTCTGCTCTTCGCCTTCTCCGGCGATGGCCGGCGCGTGGCGGTGGTAGCCGGCACCGGCCGGCGGCCTCTGGACCTGTATGTAGCCGACCTCGAGCAGCGGCAGACGACAGCCCTCACCGAGAGCTTTCAGGGCAGCGTCCCGACAAGTGAGCTGGCCGAGGCGGAGCTGATCGGCTATCCCAGCTTCGATCGGGAGATCCCGGCCTGGCTCTATCGGCCGCGTGAGAACAATGGTGTCCAGCCGGCGGTCCTCTGGATCCACGGCGGACCGGAATCGCAGGAGCGGCCCGGGTACTCCAACTCTTGGGGCGCCTTCCAGTACCTGGTCAGCCGCGGAGTGGCTGTGCTGGCGCCCAACATCCGCGGCAGCACTGGCTACGGCAAGTCCTATCAGAGGCTGATCCACCGCGATTGGGGTGGCGGCGAGCTGCGCGACATCGAGGCAGCGGCGCGCTGGCTGCAGAAGCAGAGCTGGATCGATCCCCAGCGGATCGCCGTCATGGGCGGCTCCTTCGGTGGATTCGCAACCCTCTCGGCTCTGACTCGGCTACCGGAGTACTGGGCCTGCGCGGTGGACCTCTTCGGACCCAGCAATCTGATCTCCTTCGCCGCCTCTGTGC
Organism: Candidatus Dormiibacter sp.; assembly: GCF_050999135.1. NCBI lineage: Bacteria > Bacillati > Candidatus Dormiibacterota > Candidatus Dormibacteria > Candidatus Dormibacterales > Candidatus Dormibacteraceae > Candidatus Dormiibacter > Candidatus Dormiibacter sp. The sequence continues at coordinate 64,255 of NZ_JBPCPN010000053.1, forward strand.
CTCCCTTCTGGAAGCGGTTCATGAAAGTGTGGGTCGGTGACCCGGAGTCCGACCGGGACCTCCTCGTCGAGCGCTCCCCCATCACCTACGTCGAGCAGGCCCGGGCGCCGCTGCTCGTCATTCAGGGCGCCACGGACCCCAGGGTGGTGAAGGCGGAGTCCGACCAGATGGTGCAGCGCCTGCGCGAGCTCGGCCGGCCTGTCGAGTACCTGGTCTTCGAGGACGAGGGTCACGGCTTCAGCAAGACCGCCAACCAGGTCCGCGCCTACGGCTCGGCCGCCCGCTTCCTGAGCGAGCATCTGCACTTCCTGTACTGAGGGGTGACCGCGGCTGAGGCCCGTGAGCGGGCGCGGGCGCAGACCCACCTGGGAGCCTTCATCTCGCTGACGGAGGAGGACGGTCCCGGTCCGGCGGTGGCGGTGAAGGATCTGGTCGACGTGGCCGGGACAGTCACGACCGCCGGCGGCATTCAGCTGCCTGCCCAGGCCGCCGGCCACGACGCCCAGGTGGTGAGGCGCCTGCGCGAAGCCGGCTGCGTCGTTATGGGCAAGGCCAACCTGCACGAGTTCGCCTTCGGCCTGACCAGCGAGAACCCCCACTATGGAGCCGTACGCAACCCGCATGACTCAGAGCGCGTGGCGGGGGGCTCGTCCGGCGGCTCGGCGGCGGCGGTGGCGGCTCGGCTCTGCGATTGGGCGCTGGGGACTGACACCGGCGGTTCGATCCGCGTCCCCGCCGCCTACTGCGGCGTGGTGGGGTTCAAACCAACTCTGGGGACCATTGCCACCGAAGGCGTCTTCCCCCTGAGCCACAGCCTCGATACCGTCGGCCCGCTGGCGCCCGACGTGCGAACGGCAGCGCTGGCGCTCGAAGCCATGAGCGAGCTGCGCGACCTTCTGCCGGAGCGGACGCCCTCCTTGACCGAGCTGCGCCTGGCGGTCCCGACCGGCTGGCTGGACGGCGTCGAGCCCGGGGTCACCGAGGTCTTCGCTGCCGCCACCCGGGGACTGCCCGAGATCGAGCTGCCCGACCGGCTCGCGCTGGGGCGGCCAGGGCTGACCATCCTGCTGGCCGAGGCCGGGAGCCTGCATCGTCGCTGGCTGGAGGACACGCCCGAGCGCTACGGGGCTGATGTGCGGGCGCTGCTCGAACAGGGGCTTCGCGTCAGCCGCAGCGATTACGCCCTGGCCCTGCTGGAGCAGTCACGCGCGCGCCTGGCGGCGGAGACCGCGATGGCTGACGTCGACGCCATCCTCGTGCCGGCCACTGGCATCATGCCGCCCCGCATCGGCGCGGAATACGACCGCGCGGCCGTCGCCGGCTGGACCCGGCCCTTCAACACCACCGGTCAGCCGGTCATCTGCCTACCCGCGCCAACCTCCGGCCTGCCGGTGGGCGTCCAGGTGGTGGGCCGATTCGGCCAGGAGGCTCGGCTGGTCGGGGTCGCGCTGGCGCTGGAAGCAGCCTGGGCGCAGGTGACCGGCTAGAACGGACCGGCCGTTCGGGCTAGGCTTGCCGGCATGAGCGAGGTCGACTTCACGCTGCCGCAGCTGGCCGAAACCCTGACCGAAGGTACTGTCACCCGCTGGCTCAAGCAGCCTGGCGATCAGGTGGCGGAGGGCGAGCCGCTGGTCGAGGTCGAGACCGACAAGGTGAACAACCAGCTGGAGTCACCGGTCGCCGGCACGCTGAGCGAGATCGTCGCGCCCGAGGGGGGCACGGTCCCGGTCGGCGCGCTGCTGGCCAGGCTCCGCACCGAAAAGCGCTAGCCGGACGGCCAGGCAGTGCTGGGCCTGCGGGCGCCAGCGGCGGTGACCGCTTCGTCGTACTCGACGTTGTGATCCTGAGTCTGCCGGTTCGGGATGAGCACCAGGGCAATGAGACTCACGACAGCGCAGCCAACTATGTAGAGCGCGATGGGCGCTGAGCTCTTGTAGGTGGCCAGGAGATAGGTGGCTATCAAGGGCGCCGGGCCGCCGGCCACCACCGAGGCCAGCTGATAGCCGATGGAGGCGCCTGTGTAGCGCAGCCGGCCCGTGAAGTTCTCGGCGATCAGCGACGCCTGGGGCCCGTACTGAAGATCGTGAGGGATGAGCGAGACGACTACGCCCAGCAGAACCAGGCCTACCGCGCGAGTGTCCAGGAGGGCAAAGTAGGGAAAGGCAAGAAGGCCTATCCCTGCAGCGCCGATGCCGTAGATGAGCTTGCGCCCGAATCGATCTGAGAGGTAACCGGCAAAGGGCACTGTGAACAGTGACAGAAAGCTGGCCACGAAGACTGTCGTCAGCATGAAGTTGTTGCTCAGCTTCAGCGTCTTGGTGCCGTAGAGAAGCACGAAGGAGGTGAAGATGTAGAACGGCGCCTGCTCCGAGACGCGCACCAGCGCGGCCAGTATCACCTCCCGCCAGTTCCGCTTCAGCACCTCGAGCAGCGGGATCTTGACCAGTCTGTTTTCGCTCACCAGGCGGGCGAAAGACGGCGTCTCCAGAATGCCGAGCCGAATGTAGAGGCCGATGGCGACGAGGATCAGGCTGGCCACAAAAGGTATTCGCCAACCCCAGTTGAGGAAATCCTTGCCAGTCAGGTTGCTGACCAGCAGCAGCGCGCCGTTGCCGAGGATCAGTCCGATCGGCACACCGATCTGGGGCCAGCTGGCGACCAGGCCCCGGCGGCGATTGCTGCCCCACTCCATGGAGAGCAGGACCGAGCCGCCCCACTCCCCGCCCACGCCGAGCCCCTGGAAGACGCGCAACACTATGAGCAGGATGGCGCCCCAGACGCCGATCGAGGTGTAGGAAGGCACGAGTCCGATCAGAGTGGTGGCCAGGCCCATCGTCAGCAGCGTCACTATCAGCGTCGCCTTGCGCCCGATCCGGTCGCCGAAGTGGCCGAAGATCGCCGCTCCGATCGGGCGGGCGGCAAAGCCGACGGCCTGAGTGCCGAAGGAAAGCAGCGCTCCCGCCAGCGGATCGCTCTTGGGGAAGAACAGCTTGGGGAAGACCAGCGCAGCCGCCGAGCCGTAGAGGAAGAAGTCGTACCACTCGATCGAGGTGCCGATGACGCTCGCGACCACAGCTTTCCGCAGCTGCGCGGGCCGATCCGCCGGTGCCTGCATTGAGTCCTCCTCTCAGTTGACGACAAGCGCGACTGCTGTCGCGACCGCTGTGAGGAGATCCTAGAACAGCAGGCTGCATTTGTGCTCGCCAGCGGCCTCGGGTTGGCGCCTGGGGCCCGGAAGTATGCTCAGCGCTTCATGGAACTGCGCCGCCGGCTGCGCTCAGGCCGTCCTCTCCTCGGCGCCTGGTGCGTCATCCCCGACAGCTTCACAGCGGAGCTGATCGGCCGCGCGGGCTACGACTGGGCCTGCCTCGACATGCAGCACGGGATGATCCGCGAGGAGCACCTGGGTACCATGCTGCAGGCTCTGCAGCTGACAGGTACACCGGCTCTGGTGCGAGTGCCCTGGAACGAACCGGGCCGCCTCATGAAGGCGCTGGACGCCGGCGCGGAGGGCGTGATAGTGCCGATGATCGACAGCCCCGACGACGCCGAGCGCGCCGTCCAGGCCTGCCGCTACCCGCCTGCCGGCAATCGCTCCTGGGGCCCGATCCGGGCGGCGCTGGGGGTCGCCGACTACTCGCCCGCAACCGCCAACGAGAGCGTCGTGGTGACCCTCATGATCGAAACTGTGGGAGCAGTTCAGACCCTTGACCAGATCCTGTCGGTGCCAGGCGTCGACGCGGTCTATGTGGGCCCGCAGGATCTCTCGCTGACGCACGGGCTGAGGCCGACGCCGACCGCCACCGAGCCCGAGCACATCGAGCTCATCCAGACGATCCTGGAAGCCTGCGGCCGGCATGAGGTGGTGCCAGGCCTTTTCTGCGGTGACCTGGAGTCAGCCACCGAGTGGCGCCGCCGCGGATTTCGGCTGACCAACATCCTGTCCGATTCCCAGCTGCTGCGGCAGGGTGCCGCTCACCAGGTCCAGTCGCTGGCACAGGTCGAACTCGGCCAGTTGAAGACCAGCACTGAGGAGATCCGAAGATGACCGACCTGCGCCGCCACAGCCGCACCCTCTACGACGGCGTCGACCGCGCGGGTGCGCGCTCGTTCCTGCTCAACATCGGCTTCAGCCGGGACGACCTGAAGCAGCCTGTGGTCGGAGTGGCTCATTCCTGGATCGGCACCATGCCCTGCAACTTCAACCACAGGACGCTGGCGGCCTGGGCGGCCGAGGGCTTGCGGGCGCAGGGACTCACCCCGATGGAGCTGAACACCATAGCCATCTCAGACGGAATCACGATGGGCACTGAGGGAATGAAGGCCTCACTGGTCTCGCGGGAGCTGATCGCAGACTCGATCGAGCTCGTCTCTCGGGGCCACTACTTCGACGCCCTCTGCTGCATCACCGGCTGTGACAAGACTGTGCCCGCCGCCGCGATGGCGATGGCCCGGCTCGACAGGCCGGCGGTGCTGGTCTATTCCGGCTCCATCCTGGAGGGCTCGTACCGCGGCCGCCAGGTCGCGGTGGGCGAGGCGTACGAGGCAATCGGCGCGGTCGCCGCCGGTCGCATGACCGAGAGCGACCTGGCGGAGCTGGAGGCTCACATCTGCCCAGGCCCGGGTGCCTGCGGCGGACAGTACACGGCCAACACCATGTCGATGGTGATGGAGGTGATAGGGCTCTCACCGGTTGGCTACAACGGCGTTCCGGCCGTCGACCCCGCCCGTGAGGAGCTGACCCGGCGGCTGGGTGACGTGGTCCGCAACGCGCTGGAGAACGACATCCGGCCCTCGCAGATCCTCACCCGGCCGGCCTTCGAGAACGCCGCCGCAGCGGTGGCTGCCTCGGGTGGTTCGACCAACGCCGTGCTCCACCTGCTTGCCTTGGCCCGAGAGGTTGGTGTGCCGCTGGAGATCGATGACCTGGAGGTCATCTTCAAGCGCACGCCGCTGCTCTGCGACCTGAAGCCGGGCGGCCGCTACGCAGCTCCCCAGCTGCACAGGGCGGGCGGCGTCGCCGTGATGACCAAGCGCTTGATCGATGGTGGCTTCGTCGACGGCTCCGCGTTGACGGTGACCGGGCGCACGCTGTCTCAAGAGTGCGGCCAGGTGGAGGAAACGCCTGGCCAGGACGTGATCCGGCCGCTGAGCAATCCCTTCAGCCCTGAGGGCGGCCTGGTCATCCTGAAGGGCAACCTGGCCCCGGAGGGCAGCGTCATCAAGATCGCCCATCACGCCCCCCATCACCATCGGGGGCCGGCTCGGCTCTTCAACCGGGAGGAGGACGCGCTGGCCGCCGTGCTCGGTAACCACATCGACCCCGGTGATGTGGTGGTGATCCGCTACGAAGGCCCCAAGGGCGGTCCGGGCATGCGGGAGATGCTGCAGGTGACGGGGGCGCTGGTCGGCCAGGGCCTGGGCGACAAGGTCTGCCTGATCACCGACGGCCGCTTCTCAGGCGCCACTCAGGGCCAGATGATCGGCCACGTGGCGCCCGAGGCGGCGGTCGGCGGCCCGCTCGCGGCGCTCCGCGACGGCGACACCATAGTCGTGGACATCACCGGCCGGCGCGTCGACGTGGAGGGCGTGGATTTGGCCGAGCGCCTGCGCGACTGGTCGCCGCCGGAGGCCCGCTACCGGAGCGGCGTCTTCGCCAAGTACATGGCCCAGGTGACCTCGGCCTCCGAGGGCGCCGTCACGCTGCCCTGAGCCTCGTTGCCTGACCAGGCGCACGACAGCCGCTGCCCAGACGGATCCGTGCCATAATCGCGGCCAGCAAACCGAGGTGAGGAGGTAGAGATGGCTGAGAGTTCGGCCCTGGAGCGGACGAGCACCGCGCGCAAGGCTGTGGGCATGGTGCGCTGGCTCATGGTCCTCCTGGCCTTCGTGGGGACCACCATCAACTACGTCGACCGCGCCAATCTCGGTGTGGCCAACACACTCATCCGAAAGGACCTTCACATCCCGCCCGGCCTGATGGGCATCGCCATCGGCTCCTTCTTCATCAGTTACGCGGTGTTCCAGCTACCCAATGGCTACCTGGTCGACAGGATCGGCGCCCGCATCATGTACACGTTCGCCGTCGCCTGGTGGTCGGTCTTCACGGCCGCCACCGCGCTGGCCCGCGGCTTCTTCTCCCTCTTCGTTCTGCGGCTGCTGCTGGGAGTGGGCGAATCCGGCGCCTACCCGAGCAACGCCAAGATAGTGGCTGAGTGGTTTCCACTCCGCGAGCGCGGCACCGCCACGAGCATCTACGACAGCGGTGCCCGCTTCGGCACCGTGGCCTCCCTGCCCATCGTGACCTGGCTGATCCTGAACATCGGCTGGCGAGGGTCCTTCCTGGCAACCGGGGCGCTCGGCCTGGTTTGGGCTGTCGCTTTCGTGCTGCTCTACCGGCGCCCCCGCCAGCATTTCTGGGTGAAGCAGGAGGAGCTGGCTTATATCGAGCAGGGCTCTCGCAGCCCCGATCTGGAGGCGGAGCGCGTGCCTGTGCGCTGGGTCGATCTGTTCCGCTACAGGACGATCTGGGGCATGATGATCGGCTTCTTCTGCCTGAACTTCGTCATCTACTTCTTCATCACCTGGTTTCCTGACTACCTGACCACCGCCCGCCACTTCAGCCTGCCCAAGCTGGGGACTGTCGGCACCATCCCGGCCCTCGCTGCCATCCCGGGGGGCTGGCTGGGCGGCATCGTCGCCGACACGCTGGTGCGCCGCGGTATGGACCTGACCAAGGCGCGCAAGCTGTGCCTGGTTGGCGGCATGGCCTGCGCTTCTGTCATCGCTCTGGTGGCGCTCGCGCCCTCGGCCGCCGTGGCAATCGCGCTCCTCTCAGTCGCCTACGCCAGTCTGACCTTCGCCGCCGCCAGCGTCTGGTGCCTGCCGGCCGACGTCGCCCCCTCGCCCAACCAGGTCGCGTCGATCGGCGGCATCCAGAACTTCGCCTCCAACATCTCAGGCGTCATCACCAGCATCTTCACAGGCGCGGTGCTGCAGATCACCGGCAACTATGTGATCTCGCTCTTCGCCATGGGCGGCTTTGCCCTGCTGGGCGCCATCTCCTACCTCTTCATAGTCGGCAAGATCGAGCCGCTGGAAGCGAAGGGCGGCGATCCCCGGCTCACCGCCACGGCGGCGGGCGGCGGCGCCTGACCCGAACACGGGAGGTGAGGTAGACCAACTCTCCCAGCCGAAGCGTTAGCCTCTTTGACAGGACATCCCGATCCTGGCGACGCTGGGCGGTCGGGCAAATTGACAAGGAGCAAAATATGGGACTTTTCGGTGAGGTCCGACGCGAATTCATCGCCCGGCCAGACGAGTTCAAGAGCCAGATTCTCTACAAGTGGCCGGACCAGAACATCCGCAAGCTAACTCAGCTCACCGTCCAGCAGGACGAGATGGCAGTCTTCTTCCGGGACGGGCGCGTGCAGGGCACCATCAACCCCGGCCGCGTCACCCTCGACAGCTCGGAGATACCGTTCCTCGGAATGCTTGTCGACTTTGCCACGGGCGGCAACATGTTCAAGACCGAGCTGTACTTCATCTCCACTCGCGAGTTCCCCAACCTCCCCTTCGGCGGCGTGGTCGACGACGTGGTGGATCCGGAGACCACCCTGGCAGTGGGCCTGCGCGTCTTTGGTGAGTACTCGCTCAAGGTGCTGGAGCCCCAGTCGCTCATCGTCAACCTCGTCGGAACGCAGAACGTCTCCAACAACGATCAGATCACCGACTGGATGCGCGAGCAGCTGCTGAAGGTCCTGCGCACTGACGTGACGAGCCAGATCGTCCAGACCAACTGGCCGATCCTCGGCATCGCCTCCCACACGGAGGAGATCGAGCGCGTCACGCTGGAGAAGGTTCAGCAGCACGTCGCCAGCTATGGCATTCAGATCGTCCGCCTCGGCAACTTCACCATCTCCATCAAGGAGGAGGACGAGGCCACCCTGAAGGGCTACCGCCGCGACGCGCAGTACACGCGGATGGCGGGCGGCTTCCAGCAGTACGCCCAGGGCCAGGCAATGCTCGGGGTCGGCGAGGGCGCCGCCAAGGGCGGGGGCGCCGTCGGGCCCGCCATGATGGGCGTCGGCTTCGGCATGGGCAACACCATGGGAGCCGGCGGCCAGCAGCAGCCGGCCCAGGTGCAGGTGCGCTGCCCCAAGTGCGGAACCGCCAATCCGGAGACCGCCAAGTTCTGCTCCAACTGCGCCACTCAACTGGGCGCTCCGAGTCAGCAGTCGCCGGCCGCCGGTGTCAGCTGCCCCAATTGCGGCGAGTCGAATATGGCCGGCGCCAAGTTCTGCTCCAGCTGCGGTGCGTCTTTGGCGCCGCAGATGACAACCTGTGCCAAGTGCGGGACTCAGAGCCCGATCAGCACCAAGTTCTGTCCCAACTGCGGCACCAGCCTGGTCCAAGCCGCTTCAGCTCAGCCCGGCGCGGCCCAGCGAACGACTGAGGGCGAGGCTCAGCCACCAGAGTCCGGGCCTGGACAACCGCCCCCGGCTCCCGGCCAGGCCTGAGCCGAAGCTTGCGACGAGTGAGAGCCCCGAGCGGCGCTTGCGCTCTCGGGGTTGACTGAACCTGTCTCGGGGTTGAGCGAGCCTGCCGGCGAGCGAGCCGTGAGCCGCAGGCGGCGCTTTAGGGCGGTGGCTCGCTGGCTGCTGCCCGTTCTGATCGTCGTGGCGAGCGAGGTCATCTTTCCCGAGTTGGCCTTCGCCCGCGGCGGCGGCGGCGGTCACTCGGGCGGCAGCGTCGGTCACTCAGGCGGCGGCAGCTCAGGCGGCGGCGGCGGTTTCACCGGCGGCAGTGGCGGTGGCTATTACGGCGGTGGCGGCTTCACCGGCGGCGGCGTCGGCGGCGGCGTCATCGATGGCTTCGGCTTCTTTTGCGTCCTGCTGCTAATAGTCGGCGTCCTGTTCTTCCACTCCTTCATGAGGCGCAACACTGCGGCGCTTCCGACCACCGGCGCGCAGGACTTTAGGTGGACAACGCCGCGGTATGACTCAGCCTTGCTGCAGCCGATCCTGGCCAGCGACCCTGGCTTCGTGCCCGAAACCTTCCTCCAGAAGGCCCAGATGGCGTTCCTGCTCGTGCAGCGCGCCTACCAGGACCGGAACGTTCACGCGGCGCGGGCATTCCTGGCCGCGCCGGTCTGGAACAGCTGGTCTGAACAGGTGAACTATCTGCTCGAGCAGCATCAAAGACCGATCTTGGAGAACCTGAATGTCCGCGGCCTGGCCGTTACCGAGGCTCGGGCGGAGGAGAGCGGGCAGTCGGTCACAGTGCACCTCGACTACGTCGCCGCCGTCCACTTCAACGACGATCGTGACGGCCGGCTGATCTCCGGCAGCGAGGAAGATGCCCGGCTGGGGGAGGACTGGACCTTCTGGCGAGCGCCGGGCACGGTGACAGTCCAGGGCGGCGGCGCGACCGCGAGCAAGTGTCCCAACTGCGGCGGCCTGCTGAAGCTCAACGATGACGGCAAGTGCGACTACTGCGGAGCCGAGATCCAGAGCGGTAGCTACGACTGGGTGGTGACAAACATGCAGCGCTCCTCTTTCCAGGGTGTGAGCACTGCTCAGGGCTTGGGCTTGGACGAGCTTGACCCTGAGCGGGGACTGGCAGCAATCCAGGCGACCGATCCTGCGTTCGACTTTGAACAGTTCAGAGGCCGCGGCCAGCAGGCGTTCTACTCGCTGCAGGAGGCCTGGCAGGCGCGGGATCTAAGCTCCAGCCGGCCTTTCATGAGCCCCGGGCTATACCTCGGCTGGTCGAGCCAGGTGCAGCAGCTGATCGAGCTCCACAAGATCAACAAGCTGGACGATCTACGCCTGGAGGAGCTGATTCCGATCAAGGTGACTCACGGCCAAGCCTTCGACGACATCACCGTCAGGGTGACAGCCACCTGCGCCGACTACGAGGTCGACGAGCGGACAGGCAAGGTCATCTTCGGTTCCCAGTCCCCCAGCCGCTTCAGCGAGTTCTGGACCTTCCAGCGCGGTCGGGGCGTGCAGACCACCAGTCGAAGCTTGCAGGACCGGGTCTGCCCGAACTGCGGCGCGCCGCTGGAGTTGAACCAGGTAGGCGAATGCCGCTACTGCCGGGCGGCTGTCACCAGCGGTCGATTCGATTGGGTGCTCTCGCGCATCGAGGACGCCGACAGTTAGTGGCCTGCTTTCGATGTTGGTCGAGCAGATTGTGGCAGGCAGCCGAAGGCTGCCGGTCCGGACGAGGAGGCGAAGGAATGGGTGGAACTAGGAGGAGCGCATCGTGGATGCGTGACGACGACGGGCCGGGTCCCATGACGCCCGCATCGTCGTCCGGAGCCGCAAGATGCCGGCAAACTTCGGAAGCGGGGCACTAGGTCTGAGCCCGGCGCCGGAAAGCCGTCAGTGGGATGGCGTCCAGGGAGCAGCCCCCGCGGCGGGCGCCGATAGTGGATCCGTCCGGCGGTGAAGGGCTGCCGTCAGCGCCCAGCTCCCTAGCAGCACCGAGGCGCCGGCGACCAGGTCGAGGATCCAGTGGTTGCCGGTGACGATCACCGCAAACGCCGTGAGGAACGGGTAGCCGACGGCTAACCATCTCGTCCAGTGCCCCCGGAGCAGCCGCCAGAGCACCAGTGCGCACCACCCGGCCCACACGATGTGCAAGCTTGGCAGAGCGGCATAGGGGTCGCTGATGTGCTCCAGGACGCCGCTGTTGTATGACCAGAGGCCGCCGACCACATGGAGCGTGTCGACGTACCCGTAGGGCGATGGCAGCAGCCGCGGCGGCAGCGTGGGAAAGAGCGCGAAGCAGGCCAACGCCACCCCTGTCGCCAGCGCGAGCACATTTCGCCAATAGCGGTAGACGGCCGGCTTGCCGCGCAGCAGCAGGTAGGCGAGGACCAGCGCCGTGACCAGGAAATGGGCGCTGCCGTAGAAGGCGTCGAGCCCCTTGACCAGCCAGTGCACCTGCAGCAACGCGTGCTGCCAACCCAGCTCGACGTCAATGTGCAGCCACCGTTCGATGTCCAAGACGGCGAGGCCGTCGTCGCGGGCTGTGAGGAACGAATCCGGGTCGTCAGCAATCGACCCGTGCCAGTCCCGCGCCTCGGCGTAGAGCCAGTAGTAGATGACAACCAGCGACACCTGCACATACCAGCGAGGCGGACGATCCCGCCAGCGCACCTTGGGCCTGGCGTCGAACTCTGGGCTCGCCGCCAGAGCGGTGGTGGGGGGTGTGCCATCGGCCAAAGCCGGAGCCCGCTCGGCGGCGGGCGGTTCGGTCACGAGATCTGCCGATCTGAGCGCCCGGTCCGGACAGTTTGGCGGAGCATTTCGAATACCCTATCGGGAGCGGCCTTGCGCTTGCGTTACGGTGGAAGCTGATGCCTGAGGAAGGACTCCCTTTGGGACCGATTGAGGGTCACACGTCCGAGCGCGCCACCCAGGGCGAACCGGGTGCGGCTGTGGGCCGCGCGCCAGAGGGACGGGCGGCGGGCCCCATCGAACCTGAGCGGCCGCCGGCGCCTCCGCCCGGGCCACCGGGGCCGGATCAACCTCCGGCGCCTCCTTCGGGGCCGTCCGGCCCCGACCGTCCACCCGAGCCGGAGCTCCAGGCCTCCGACCCGGCTGGAGTTCGGCCCAAGCCCTTCCCCTGGCCGGCCGAGATCGAGGCTGCGCCACCTGGGCTGACTGCCCCCACCGCTGAGCCGTGGCAGGCGGCCCCTCTGCCGGCGCCAGTGCCCGCGCCCAGCTCACCACCTGATGCGGGGCCCGAGCCGGGGCAGCCGCTCGTCGCGGGACGGCCCGACTCCGTGGGGCCGCCGATCAGCGGTCGTGTCTTCAACCGGGCAGCGCTCTTGGCGCTGGGCGGCCTGGCGCTGGTGGGCTTGATCATCCTGCTGGTCATCCTCGTGATCGCCTTTAACAGGTAGCGTGCCACTGGCCGTTGAGACCGCTTGGGGCACTTTCGGCAGCGTCTGGGCGGAGGCAGGCTTAGCCGCTCTCCTTTACCCCGCCGCCGGTCCTCCTGGCAAGCGGTCTTCGGAAGCCAGAGTCCAGCAGCTGGAGCAGGAGCTCGACGAGTATCTGGCCGGCCGCCGGCGCCAGTTCGAGACGCGACTGGCGCCAGTGGGCACGAACTTTCAGCGCCGGGTCTGGGCGGAGGTCGAGCGCATTCCCTATGGCCAAACCCGAACCTACAGCCAGGTGGCCGCAGCCAGCGGCTTCCCGGCCGCGATGCGAGCGGTCGGTGGCGCCAACGGTGCCAACCCTCTGCCCATCCTGATCCCCTGCCACCGCCTGGTCGGCACCGACGGTCGCCTTCGCGGCTACGGCGGTGGACTGGACATGAAGCGCCGGCTGCTCGAGCTGGAGACCTCCGTCCTATCCGCCTGAGGCCCCGCCCTCATCGCGGCCCAGGAGCTGGCGGGCGAGGATGACGCGCTGCACGTGGGCCGTGCCCTCGTAGATCTGCATCCCCTTGGCATCGCGCCAGTAACGCTCGACGGGATACTCGTTCGAGTAACCGCGGGCGCCGTGAATGAGGATCGCCTGGTCGGCTCCGCGCAGAGCCGCCTCGGTACAGAAGAGCTTGGCCATGGCCACCGCCTGGGCGTTGTCTTCGCCGGCGTCTTTCAGCCAGGCCGCCTGGCGGACCAACAGCCGGCCGGCCGCGAGGTCGGTGGCCATGTCGGCCAGCGCCGCCTGGATCATGCCGAAGTCGCCGATGCGCTGCCCGAACTGCCTTCTTCTGCGGGCGAAGTCGACTGTCGCTTCCAGGCACGCTTGAAGGACTCCGACGGCGCCCGCGGCGACTCCCAGACGGCCGTGGCCCAGCGCGCTCATGGCCACCTTGAAGCCCTGGCCGGGCTCGCCCAGGAGCGCTTCCTGCGGCAGCGCCACCTCTAGGCGCAGGAAGGCATGGTTGGAGCCGCGATGACCCAGCTCGCGCCCTGCCATCGGCGTGCGCTCGAAACCAGGTGTCGTGGTGGGCACGACGAACGCGCTCAGCCCCTCCTCGGCGCGGGCGAAGACCAGCCCCAGATCAGCCACACCGCCGTTGGTGATCCAGTGCTTCTCGCCCTTCAGGCGCCAGCCATCGTCGGTCCGCGTGGCTCGGGTTCTGATCGAGCGCGCATCGGTACCCGCCTCGGGTTCAGTCAGCGCATAGCAGCCGATGGCCTCGCCGGCCCGGAGCCGGTGCAGCCACGCCTCCTGCTGCGCCTCTGTGCCCCAGTCGGCCAGGCAGTGGCCGACGAGGCCCGCCTGCACGGTCACGAAGCCGCGGACGCTGGAATCGACCCGGCCCAGCTCCTCTGCGATGAGCGCCGTCGCCTGCGCGCTGAAACGGTCGTCGAGCAGACCGGCAGCGCCGAGCTGGGGTACCAGATCGCGTTCGAAGCTGCCTTCCTCGTCCGAGCGCCGGGCTCGGGGGGCCAGCAGCTCCTCGGCCAGGCGACGAGCTCCGGCGGCTATTTGGAGCAGCTCCGGCTCCAAGCGGAGGTCCACCAGCCAGCTAGCTCAGGGCCGAGATCACTTCGGAGCCGAAGCGCTCGATCTGTTCCACGCGCTCCGGCCAGCGGCCGACCATGAACTGCAGAGCCAGGTGATGGACGCCTCGGTCGCGGTAAGCCAGCAGCGCCTCGGCCAGCTGCTCGGGCGTGCCCCGGAGACGGCGGGGATCCTGCGGCTGGGCCTCGCTCGTCAGCTCGATCGGCCGGCAGACGCACAGCTGCAGCCGTTCAGGTTCTCGGCCGGCCTCGACGGCAAAGGTGCGGGCCTCCTCGAACCGGGCGCACAGCTCGTCAGGCGTGATGTCGACGTAGTAGGGAAACCAGGCGTCGCCGTAGCGGCCGGCCCGCCGCCGCGCAGCCCGCGCCTCCCCACCCACCCACGTCGCCAGATGGCCGCCCTCGGGCTTCGGCGCGAAAGCCACTGCGTCGAAGCGATGATGGCTGCCCTGGAAGCTGATCCGCTCCTCCGACCAGAGTCTGGCGACGATCTCCAGCTGCTCGTCACTGACTGTTCCTCGCGCCTTGAAGGGCGCCCCCAGAGCGGCGAATTCCTCCTCCATCCAGCCCACCCCCACACCCAGGATGAAGCGGCCGTGGGAGAGCCGATCCAGGCTGACCGCGACCCGAGCCCAGTGCAGCGGCTGGCGGTAGGGCAGGACCAGGACGCTGATGCCCAGCTTCACCCGCTCGGTGCGTCCGGCCAGGAAAGCGAGGCAGGTCAGCGAGTCGAGAAAGGGCAGATCGGGTGGCACTATGAACTGCTGGTTCTCGCTGTAGGGATAGGCGGTGTCGATGCGGGCGGGGGTGACCACCCGGTCGGCCGACCAGACAGCGTCGAAGCCTAGGCGCTCGGCCTGGCGCGCAGCCTCCGTCAGCACCTCGGCGCTGGCGGCCCGGCCGGAGATAGGCAGAAAGACGCCCAGCTCCACGCCGGCTATCTGCCCGTGAACACCGGCTTACGCTTGCCGGTGAAGCCGGCATGGAACTCGCGAAAGTCCTGCGCGGTCATGAGCAGCGTCTGGGTCCAGGCCTCCATCTCGATCGCTGCCGAGTAGTCAAGGCTGCCTGCGCGGTTGAGCATCTCCTTGGTCATGGCCAGACCCCACGGCGCGAGCTCCTTCAGCCGCCCGGCGTACTCGGCGACGACCGCGTCCAGCTCCTGATCCGGCACCACGCGGTTGGCGAGACCCATGGCCAGCGCCTCGGCCGAGCTGATCCGGTCGCCCAGCAGCAGGATCTCGGCAGCCCGGCCGAGTCCCACCAGCCGCGGCAGAAGCCAGCAGATGCCCATGTCACCGCCTGAGATGCCCACCTTGGTGAAGAGGAACCGGAAGCTGGCCGACTCGGCCAGCAGCCTGAGATCGGAGGCGGCGGCCAGCACCGCGCCGGCGCCGGCGGCGATGCCGTTGACCGCCGAGATCACCGGCTGCGGCAGCTCCCTGAGGTTGCGGGTGCAGGCGCCGGTCATGCGGGCGAACTCGTAAACGCCGCGCGTGTCGAGCTTGAGCAGCTCGCCGATGATCTCCTCGACGTCGCCGCCAGAGCAGAAGCCGCGCCCGCGCCCGCGCAGCACTAGAACCCGCACATCGGCCGGCCGTCCCTTCAACTCGGCGGTCAAGCGCTCCAGATCGGCGTAGATCTCGAAGGTCAGCGAGTTCAGGCGCTCAGGCCGGTTGAACGTGACGGTGGCCACACCCGCCTCTTCCTCGTAGTCGAAGTGCCGCCAGGCCACCGGGTTAATCTAACGACCATGGCGGGGCCCGACCTCATCAACCCACCGGAGCTGGGTCCGCCCGCCGGCTTCTCTCACGCCGCAGCCAGCCGCGACCTGGTGGTGCTCGGCGGCCAGATCGGCTGCGACGCTTCCGGCCGGATCCTGGCGCCCGGCGACCTGGTGGCCCAGTTCGGCCGGGCGCTGGAGAACGTGGCCATCGCCCTGCGAGCAGCCGGCAGCGCTCCCGAGCTGGCGCTGAAGCTCACCTACTTCGTAACCGACGTTGCCGCCTATCGAGCGAATCTGAAGCCGATCGGCCAGTCCTATCGCGCGGTCTTCGGCAAGCATTTCCCGGCCAGCAGCCTCTTCGAGGTGAAGGGCCTCTTCAATCCCGAGGCGCTCATCGAGATCGAGTGCCTGGCCCTGCGTCAGGTGGCTTGAAGGCACCCGTCGAGCGGACGGCGGACCTGGACGGTCCTGCCCGCTACCTGGACTTCGGCGGTGCGGGGCAGCCGCTGGTTCTCCTCCACGGGTTGGGCGGGGCGGCCGAGAACTGGCTGGCGGTGGGCGCGGCGCTGACCGAGAACCATCGAGTGCTGGCTCCCGATCTGCGCGGCCACGGACGCACGCCGCTCTCCGGCCACCCCGCTCGGGTGAATGATCACCAGCGCTACTTCGACGCTTTCCTGCGCCAGGTGGCGGGCGCGCCGGCGCTCGTCGTGGGCAACTCGATGGGCGGGCTCATCTCAGTCCTCCAGGCGGCTCGGCAGCCGGTGACCGTGTCAGCGCTGCTGCTGGTCGACCCAGCTCTGCCTTGGGCTGGCCGCCGCCGCTTCGACTTCGCCGTCTGGGCCGCGTTTGGCTCCCTCCTGCTGCCGGGTGTTGCGGGACGCGGCCGATCTCTGCGAAGGCGACGGTTGGGCGCCGAGAGGACTGTCCGGGAGTCTCTGGCGATGATCTGCGCCGACCCTGACCGCGTGCCGCAAGAGGTCATTCGGGCCCACGTCGACCTTTCGGAGGAGCAGAGCCTGGTGCCCGACTACAGCCGGGCGCTGGTCCAATCCGGCCGCTCGATTCTCCGGATGCTGGCCAGCCTCCGCTTCGACCCCATCTATCGCTCCCTGAAGTGTCCAGTCAGCCTCATCCACGGCGATCACGACAGGCTGGTTCCGGTTGAATTCTCGCTTGGTCTGGCGCAGCGCTATGACTGGCCGGTCGACGTGCTGCCAGGCGTCGGCCACGTGCCGATGATGGAGGTGCCCGACCTCTTCAGCCAGACTGCCCTCAGGCGGTTGCGGACGCCGGCTCTGCGTTCGGCCTAAGCCGGATCGGCCAGCTCAGCACTGACCAACTCGACGAACACAGCAAGACGAACACGGCAAGATGTATTGCTGACCTGGTGGCATGACAACGCCCAGAGGCGCCTCCGGTAAAGCTGGCCCGACGGGGAGGAATTCATGAACTACGCGGAGCCAATCGTGAGGCCGCTGCGAATTCTCTGGCAGCACAAGTACCTGCTGCTGCTGGCACTCCTTGGCGGCGGCGACGTGACCAGCGGCGCTGGGTTCAACTACAACAGCTTCAACAGCTATTTTTCCGGTGCCGGATCCAGCGGGAGCAGTAGTGGCACACCAGCCGCCGGCAACCTGCAGTCGCTCGACCCCAACGTGGCAGCTGCACTCGCGGTCACCTTCTTCGTCATCATCGCCGCGCTGCTGCTCCTGCTGATCCTCTTCTTCTTCCTGTCCTGCCTGACCCAAGGGGCAATGACCCGGGCCACCGCGGAGCACAACGCCGATCGCCCATTCAACCTGAGCAGCTCACTGCGAGCCGGGCTGGCTTCGTTCGGCTGGATCCTGCTGCTGAGACTGCTGGGCCTCGTCGCCGGCCTCCTCCTGCTGCTGCCCTTCGCCGCTCTCATCTGGGCCTTCTTCGGCTTCCGCGATCAGCCCGCGCTGGTTGTGGTCCTGGTTGTGACAGGCCTTGCCTACCTCGGCCTGTTCTTCCTCATCGCCTTCGCCCTGGGTCTGATCCAGATCCTCGCCCTGCGAGCAATTGTTCTCGAGCAGCGCACCGTCCTGGCGGCGATCAGCCGCGCTGTGCGACTCCTCCTGCTGCGGCCGGGGCGAGTGCTGCTGACGTGGCTGATCCAGGTGGGCCTGGCCTTCGGAGTCGGCCTGGCACTGGCAGCCGTCGTGCTGATCATCGCCTTTGGATCTGGATTGGTCGGCTTCGCCGTCGCCAACCTGCTGCAGGTGTCGCCGCTGCTGGCCGTGGCCCTGGGCGGGACGGCCCTGGGTCTAGTCTCGCTGCTTATCGGCGCGGTCACCGGCGCCTACTTCAGCGCCTACTGGACGGTGGCCTACCGGCGACTGGAGCTCGACCGTCCACGGTCCGGGGTAACGCCATACGCCGTTCCCCAATAGGCACCCCGCGAAAGATCGTGCGTGGCAGCAAGGGCCTTGGCCTGCTTCACCCTCCCGGTTGGCGGCCGCCGGCTGTGGGTACTTTTAGGGCATGAGTCGGCGCCTTGACGGCCGGACCGGTTTTGCGCTCCTGCTGATCTGCTGCGGCGCGGGGCTGGCAGCCCTGGAACTCGCTCCCACCCCTCTGCGAGGGCCGGCCTCGCAGTTTGGCTGGGCGCTCAGCTTCCTGCTCGGAGCGGCGCTCCTGGTGGGGGCTGCCTTGGCCAACCGAAGGCGAGGCTGGCTCTGGATTCCGGTCGGCTGCCTCATCTCGCTGGGGATGGTGTCGGCGGCTGTCGCGTACACGGGGCTGGCCCACGTCTGGGCCTACAGCTGGCCCCTGGTAATTCCCGCCGGTCTCGGTCTGGGCCTCTACCTGCACGGACTGACCGGCCGGCGACTGGGTGAGCAGAGCTGGGGCCTCGGCCTGGCCAAGGTCGGCCTCCTCCTCTTCCTGGTCCTGGCGGCGTTTTTCGAGGGAGTGATGCACTGGAGCCGGCACTACCAGGGTCTGGCAAGCAACGCCATCCCCGCCGCCATCGTGCTCCTGCTCGGGTTCTGGCTGCTCGTCCGCCGGTGGGTCCCAGCCCGCGAGCGCTGAGTCCCACACAACAGATGCTGCGCATTTTTGTCTCTCAGCCACTAGTTGTGGCAGCCAACCAGTGGCTAGCATGACCTCAGAAACTCCCCCTCTTCGCCACGGAGCCCCCGACGTCGAGCGCGGGGGCTCCGTTTTTTGTGCCGGCCAGGACGGTGTTCGCACTTCGCCGCCCACATAGCGTCCGCGCCACTTAGGAGAAGGAACGATGGCTGTGAAGATGTACTACGACGCTGACTGTCCAGCTGAGCTGACAGAAAGGGTGGCCATCCTCGGCTACGGCTCCCAGGGCCACGCCCACGCTCAGAACCTTCGCGACAGCGGGGTCGATGTGCGCGTCGGTCTGCACCCGGGCAGTCGGTCGAGGGCGAAGGCTGAGCGGCACGGCCTGCGCGTGCTGGACGTCGCCCAGGCGGTCCAGGAAGCCGACATCATCACAGTGCTCACCCCCGATGTGGGCCAGGCCAAGCTCTACCGAGAGGAGATCGAGCCTCACTTGCGCCCCGGCACGCTGCTCCTGTTCGCGCACGGGTTCGCCATTCACTTCGGTCAGATCGCTCCGCCCCCCGAGGTGGACGTGGCGATGGTTGCGCCCAAGGCGCCGGGCCACCTTGTCCGCAGCACGTACGTCGAGGGCAACGGCGTTCCCATGCTGCTCGCAGTCCAGCAGGACGCAACCGGCGGCGCGCGCCGGCGGGGACTGGCCTACGCTCGGGCCATCGGCGGCGGCCGGGCCGGGATCATCGAGACCACCTTCAAGGATGAAACCGAGACCGACCTCTTCGGCGAGCAGGCGGTGCTCTGCGGCGGCGTGTCAGCGCTCATCACCGCCGGGTTCGAGACCCTGGTCGAGGCCGGCTATCCGCCGGAGATGGCTTACTTCGAGGTGCTGCACGAGATGAAGTTGATAGTCGACCTCATGTACAGGGGCGGACTGGGCTTCATGCGCTACTCGGTCTCGGACACGGCCGAGTACGGCGACTACGTGTCAGGCCCCCGCGTCGTGGACGAACGGGTGAAGGAGTCGATGCGGCAGGTGCTGCGCGAGATTCAGGACGGCACCTTCGCCGAGCGCTGGATCGACGAGAACGGCCAGGGTCGAAGCCGCTTTCTGCAGATGCGCCAGGAGCACGCTGAGCATGAGCTGGAGACGGTTGGCGCGGAGCTGCGCGGCATGATGCCCTGGCTGCAGCCCCGCACCGCCGACGACTGAGGCGCTCGCGGGGTGAGAGTCGGCTTTCAGGGTGAAGCCGGCGCGTACTCCGAAGAAGCTTTACTCGCGCTTTTCCCGGCAGCGACAGCCACAGGCTTCAGGACCTTCGAACAGACCGTCGACGCACTTTTGTCCGGCGAGATCGAAGGGGCAGTGTTGCCGGTAGAGAACACGCTCGGCGGGATAGTGCAGGAGGTCAACGACCTGCTCTGGGACCGCAAGGGCCTGAAGCTCACCGGCGAGTACGTCCATCCGATTCGGCACCACCTGCTCGGCCGCCGCAACGATCTGCCGCAGCGAGTCATCTCCCATCCCCAGGCGCTGGCGCAGGTACGGCGCTTTCTGGAAGCGCGCGCTCTCGCGGCCGTCCCCTTCTATGACACCGCAGGGGCGGCCCGACAGGTGGCCGAACGGCCCGAAGCTGGCACGGCGGCAGTCGCCAGCGCGCGAGCCGGCCAGCGCTACGGACTGGACGTGCTGGCCGCCGGCATCCAGGACTCCGACAGCAACCGCACACGGTTCGTCGTGGCCGAGCGCGGCCGGTCGGAGCGCCCGCTCGCGGGCCGGCCCGGTTGGAAGACCTCGCTCTGCTTCGCAGCAGCGCATCAGCCGGGCAGCCTGGTCCGAGCGCTGGAGTGCTTCTCCGCGCGCCAGGTGAACCTGGCCCGGCTGGAATCGCGACCGCTCCTGGGCAAGCCCTTCGAATACCTCTTCTTCCTGGATCTCCAGATCGAAGATCCCCTTCAGGCGGAGGCGGCGCTCTCGGCGCTGGAGAGCCGGGCGGCCGAGGTGCGGCTGTTCGGGACTTTCGGCCCGCTGTCAGGCGGCCTTGACGGCGGCGAGCAGCTTGGTCAGTGAGTCCTTGGCGTCACCGAAGAGCATCACGGTTTTGGGGTCGTAGAGCAGCTCGTTGTCGATTCCGGCAAAGCCTGGCCGCATCGACCGCTTCAAAAAGACGACCGTCTTCGCCTGGTCCACGTTGAGGATCGGCATGCCGTAGATGGGGCTGCCGGGTGAGCTCTTGGCAGCCGGGTTCACCACGTCATTGGCACCCACCACCAGCACCGCGTCAGTCGACTTGAACTGGTCGTTGATCTCGTCCATCTCCTTCAGCTGCTCGTACGGCACATTGGCCTCGGCCAGCAGCACGTTCATGTGCCCGGGCATGCGTCCGGCCACTGGGTGAATGGCGTACTGCACGTCAACCCCGCGCGCCTCAAGCTGCTCGCCCAGCTCGCGCACCGCGTGCTGCGCCTGGGCCACCGCGAGCCCGTAGCCGGGCACCACCACCACGTTGCGGGAATACGCCAGCAGGGTGCCGATGTCCTCCGAATTGCCTGTCCGTACGCTCCGCTCGCCGGCCGGCCCCGCCGCGTCGCCGGCGGTTTTCACGCTGCCGAACGCGCCGAAGAGGACGTTGGCCAGCGAGCGACCCATCGCCTCGCCCATCAGCATGGTCAGGATCGTGCCGGAGGCGCCCACCAGCGTCCCTGCCACTATCAGCGCGAAGTTGTCAAGCACAAAGCCGCTGGCCGCCACGGCGAGCCCGGTGCATGCGTTGAGAAGCGAGATGACCACTGGCATGTCAGCCCCTCCGATCGGAAGCACGAAGGCCACCCCCAGCACCAGGGCCAACGCCAGGAGCGCTATGAAGACGGCCGGCTGGCCGGTGACAGCGAGCAGCGCGACCGCCAGGGCCATGATCAGCACTGCCAGGAGGCCGTTCACCACCTGCTGGGCCGGGTAGGTGATGGGCCGCCCTGTCATCAGCTCCTGCAGCTTGGCGAAGGCGATTGCCGAGCCGGCGAAGGAGATGCCTCCGACGATGATGGCGAAGACGCTGGGCAAGCCCGACTGCAGAGCGGGTCGCTGGCCGCCCAGCTGCAGCAGCTCAGCCACCGCCACCAGTGCCGCGGCGCCGCCGCCGACGCCGTTGAACAGCGCCACCATCTGCGGCATGGCGGTCATCCGGACCCGGCGGGCGCCGACTGTGCCGGCGATGCCGCCCAGCAGCACCCCGAGAACGCAGATGATGATGCCTGCCGGTGTCGAGCGGCCGGCGACCAGGACGACCGTCCAGGCGACCGCCAGCGCCATGCCGATCGCCGCTACCGTGTTGCCCCGGCGGGCTCCTTTGGGTGAGCTGAGAAAGCGCAGGCCGACTATGAAGAGGACCGACGCCAGCAGGTAGACGAGCGGCGTGAGCAGCCCCGTCAACGCTTTTCCTCAGTGCCCGAGTTGCCGCCGGCGCCGAGCCGGCGGCCCTTGAACATCTCGAGCATGCGGTCGGTGACGACGAAGCCACCGACCACATTGGTCGTGGCGAGCAGCACAGCCACGAAACCGAGTGCGATCTGAAGCGGTGTCTGCGCTCCGGCGGCGATGATGAGAGCGCCGACGAGGATGATGCCGTGGATGGCGTTGGAGCCTGACATGAGCGGCGTGTGCAGGATCGTCGGAACCTTCGAAATCACCTCGATGCCGACAAAGACGGCCAGCACGAAGTAGGTGAAGTTGACGATCAGCTGCTGGTTCATGCCGGCACCCCCATCAGCTGTTTGGCGCGCTCGTTCACTATCTGGCCGGCGTGAGTCACGCAACTGCCGCGGGTGATCTCGTCCTCGAAGTCGAGCCGCACTTCGCCCTCCTGCCACAGGTGCATGAATAGGTTGAGGACGTTGCGCGCATAGAGCTGGCTCGCGTGGTGGGCGATGGTCGAGGGCACGTTTGCGGTCCCGTCGATGAACACGCCATCGGCTTCGACCACCTCGTCGGCGCGGGTCAGCTCGCAGTTGCCGCCGGTGTCAGCCGCCAGGTCGACTATCACCGACCCCGGCCGCATGCCCGCCACCATCTCCCGGCTGACGAGCAGCGGTGCGCGCCGGCCGGGGATGGCGGCGGTCGTGATAACCACATCAGCAGCGGCGATCCGCTCGCCGAGCAGCTCCCGCAGCCGAGCCTGGAACTCCTCCGACTGCTCGCCAGCGTAGCCGCCCTGGCCGGCAGCCGCCTCGACGGGCAGCTCGACGGGCAGCTCGACGAACCTGGCGCCCAAGCTCTGGACCTCCTCCTTCACCGCCGGGCGGACGTCGTAGGCCTCCACCACCGCACCGAGCCGGCGCGCGGTGGCGATGGCCTGCAAGCCCGCGACTCCGGCGCCCAGCACCAGCACCCGGGAGGGCGCGATGGTGCCGGCGGCGCTCATGAGCATGGGGAAGTACTTGCCCAGCCGCATGGCCGCCATGAGCACTGCCTTGTAGCCGGCCAGCGACGCCTGGGAGGAGAGGGCATCCATGCTCTGTGCGCGGCTGAGCCGCGGCAGCAGCTCGAGCGAGAAGGCTGTCACCTGCCGCTTGGCCAACGCTTCGACGATCTCGCCCTGCGTCGCGGGCTGGAGGAAGCTGATGAGCAGTGCAGCTGGTGACAGCAGGCCAACCTCGGCCAGGCTGGGCGCCTGGACTTTGAGGACGGCTCCGGCGCCGCTCCAAAGGGCTGTCGTTTCCGCTTCAACCACAGCGCCCGCTTCGGCGTACTGCGGGTCCGGGTAGCCGGCCGCCACGCCGGCCCCTGACTCAACCGCCACGTCCAGGCCGGCGGCTATCAATTTCGCAGCCGTCTCGGGCGTGATCGCCACGCGATGTTCACCCGCCTGGGTCTCCCGGGGGGCGACGACTCTCACGCCCGGAATGCTAGCGTTCCGAAGCTCGGGCACTTAGCCCAGCTTCGAACAAAGCAAAAAGTCCCGGCGCCTGACGGCGCC